>CAZLVB010000001.1:0-67632 GCA_964562855.1 uncultured Gammaproteobacteria bacterium
GAGGAACCAGCAAAATTGGGATCAGTGATTTAACCTCTTTTTTTAAAGCAAGAGCCGGTGCTAAAAAGAGACCTGTAAGCCTTGTTGCCGATGCGAAAGCTCCGATTACTGAAGCTGGCCAAAGTTTGCCGATTTCCAGAAGGTAAAAAGAGAAAACAATCATTAAAAAGAAAAGCCCTTCGGTATAAATCGATCCAAAAAAAAATGATGTCGGAAAAATCAACATGAATAGTGTCGACCAAAGGGCAATTTTCGGATTATAAATTTTCTTAACTAATTTATAAAAAATCAGCAATGCTACCAAAAAAGCTATATTCGATATCAGAAGCGCAGCGATGAGAAAATTACCAAATGTGACGTATGAAAAAATTCTAATGAGGACCGGATAAAGCGGGAAGAATGCCTGTGTGAATTGGTAAGCATATCCGTCTTGGGCAATTCTTATATAATGAACGCCATCAAAGTTGCCAAAGGACCAGATAAATTGAGGCAGGCTAGATTTTGCTAGTGTTTCTTCCCAGTAAGGAAACTTTGCCCCAAATTCGCCAATAAATCTGGGTGCAACGTAAGAAACCACAAATAATGCTAATCTCCAAATTAAAAATAATAAAAGTACTAATTTAACTTCAGATCCAACTATTTTTGTAAACATTTCTTATACACATTAATTGTTTCGTCCGCTACCTTTTTCCAGGTAAAGGTAGCAGTATATTGCAGCAATTTAGTACTTAGGGTATCTTTGCTTTTTTTTGATAGATTCAAAATCGAGTTTGTTTTTTTCGCAATATCACCAGGATCCTCCGGCTGACAAATTACGGCAGGTCCGGCGATTTCCGCTAGTGATCCGCGGCTGGAACAGACAACCGGAGTACCACATGCCATGCTCTCGACAACCGGCAGTCCAAAACCTTCGTAAAAGGAGGGTAGAAGAGTTACAGCTGCAAGATTGTAAATAATAACTAACTCTTTTTCGGCAACATAACCAGTTTTTGTAATTTGTTTTTCTAGTTTGAGTTTCCTAATAAGCTTATTGATTTCTTTAGTTTCGGCAAGATTGTTATCTGTTAATGCTTTGCCAACCATCACTAACCGGATATTTAATTGTTTTACAGCTTTGAGCAAATTGTTAATATTTTTATTCCAATTAACATCTCCTACAAATAAAACAAATTTTTTGGGTAAGTTGTGTTTTTTCGCAACAGTTGATAATGATTTCTCATCAGAGATTTTTCTGAAGTTCTCTCCCGGCGCAAGACGAATAACGTAGATTTTTTCCGAAGGGTAAGATAGTTTAGAAACTATATCGCTTTTAGATGCATTTGAATCGCAAATCACAGCATCCACTTTTTTAAGTGATCTTTTTTGAAAAAAAAGATTGATGTAACCTCTTATTCCCGCTGGAAAATACTGCGGAAATACTAAGGGAATAACATCGTGAATGGTCACTACCCTACTTGTTTTACTTGTTGCCGGAAGTGTATGAAAAAAAAGATCGAAATATGGATAGTGAACAATGTCTGCTGGTGGGGAAGACCTTGGGTTTTCAAAAAATTCTAAATCTAGGGTATTTTTATGTTGTTGAAGAGCATCTGTTAATTTTTGTGTGTAGCTTCCGATCCCTCTTACACTGTGCCCCGTTTTTATAGGACTGATATCGACTGCTATTCTCACAAAAAGAATTATATCTTAATCAATAGGTTATCTCGAGTACAAAAACCCACCTTCCCATGTTACAAAAGTAGTGCCTTATGAAACGGTTAAGGTGGGCAGACTTTGCAAAGTCTTTAAAATTTATCTCTTCTTCTTTTTTTTCTTTGCCACTTAGATCACCTCCTTTTGTAGTCTATATCAGCAGGTCGCCTTGGCACAGAAACTTCGTTTCTTCATGCCAATGACGCTCCTCTGATATATATTCATTTTTAAAAAAAGAATATATAAAAAGATTGTTAGCAAGTTTTTGAAACTTATGCAAGTAGGCAAAATAGATTCCCACCACTAAAGTCCGTGGTTTTCTTTCTCCGCTCAAAAATTTGCTTCATCTCCGGCTTGAAAGCCGGAGTTTTTTCGCTCCGAATAAAGCTAAGCATTATTACTTTTTCAACTCCCAATACTTAACATACGCCCAAAAATGATGGATTGAAGAAAAAAGTGCCCAGATAAACCCTCTAAATCCATCGTGATAACCTTTATGTCTGAAGTAGATCTTAAAGAAAGTTGCTGCTGGCTTCAAAATCATGTAATAAATAACCGGCCAGACTCCCCTGCCGGGATTAACTTTTGCCAATTCTTGAGCAGTCTGAGTTGTATAACGATTTGCTCTTTGCAGGTATCTGGTAAACGTCGGGTCAGCAAGATGCAAAATATCACATTTAAGACTGCCAACTTCCCCGTCTATCTTAAGTTGCTCGTGGACACTGATTTGGGGGAGCCTGCCTTTATCTTTTCTGAATAATCTGATAACGGGATCCGGATAGGCTCCACCCTTTTTCAGAAATCCTCCAAGAAACCAGTTGCGACGATTTACCCAGAACCCGTTTTCTTTTGGTTTTTTAGCGATCGTAGCCTTTATCTCCTCGGCCAGTTCAGCAGTAATTCTTTCATCCGCGTCTATCAAAAAAATCCAGGCACCACTGCAGTTGTCAATTGCCAAGTTCTTATTGATGTGAAACATTGGTTTATTGGTAGTTTTAATAACCTTTGCACCAAGCTTTCCGGCAATTTGAGCAGTCCTGTCAGAAGAAGAACCGTCGGCAATAATTATTTCGTCAGCAAATTTTTTTAGAGAATCGATGCAGTCGGCGATATTTTCTTCTTCGTTAAAAGTCGCTATCGCTGCTGATACTTTTATTTTTCTCATTTCGGATGCCCTATTATAATTGCCTCAGCCCCATTCGGATAATAAACCGTTTTTATAACTTCAAAACCACCGGGAAAGTTCCCAAGATCGGATATGAAAAGTTCATTGGAGTTATTTGGAGGCTTTGTATCAAAGTAATACTTGTCGAAATTATAACGGCTTCCTGTTTTTTGATATTGTTCTGGGTTGTACTTAGTATTAAAAAGCCAGAAGACATATGCCTGTTCAAGTGAATGATCAACGTTTATTTTTACATATTTATCTTTCACTTTTTCCGACTCAATCACAGCTTCTTTATAGCCGTATTGCCAGAACTCAGCTTTATCGTATGGATAATGATGCCAATAGTTGTGAAGATAAGCAAAAAATGAAATTAGCATCCAGGTGGCAAATAACAACTTAATAATTTTTGACAAGTAAATTTTTTGTGATAATAGAAAAACCAAAGAATAAGCGCTGATTAATTCAAAAGCAATGATCATTTGCAACCCCCTATTACCATGAGGATTAGGCACAGCAGGTGCTGCAGGAATCGGGGCTATGATCAACCAAGCAATAATAAACGCTCCGGTTTTATTCCCGTTTTTTAGCAGCATAAATATTCCGGCTAAAAAAAGAGGCAGTTCGAAAAGATAGAGCATGCCTATTCCTTCGATATGGTGACGAAAGTTATCATCACCTGTAGTAAAGAGATAATTGAAATCGAAATTAGAGAGGTAATTGCCAAAGTAGCTTTGACCAATAACCAGCCTTCGATTATGAATAAAATTGCCGAATTTTAGACCCAAGTCCTGATCCTGCAAAATGAATTTTATTGATTTCTCGATGTCCTCAAGCCGGGGTCTGCCGGTTGTAACTTCAAAACGCTGTAAGATTACTTTTGGGGGTATCAAAACAACGAGTGGCAGGGCAAGTGTGATAGTTATCAACAAAAAACCGGCCAAATATTTTTTAGGGACAGAGAGAATATCTTTTTTCCAAATAAAAAAAGTAGCAATGAATAAAAGCGGCACAAAAATCCTTTCCGCATGATAGGTATACGCCGATAAAGCCAAAAGAATACCGCTTACGATAAGCAATTTTTTATTTTTCAACCCATACAAAAAGGCGGTGATAGAACTTGCAGCAAAGAAGAGTCCCACAGTTGCTTCAAAGCCAACCCGGGAAAACTGGAGATGCCAGGGGGAGATGGCCAACATTAGCATAGCTACTGTCGGAATATCCAATTTCAAATAATTACCAATTTCAAATTTCAAATTCGAGTTTTCAAATAGTTTTTTAGCTAAAAGATATAGTACGGGGACGGTCAGAAATCCGAAGATTGCAGATGGAAGCCTAGCGGCAAAAGGTGTCAGCCCAAAAACGGCAACTGAGGGGATATTGAAGTACATGTAAAGTGGGGGTTTATAGTCGTCAAAAGATCTGTTGGTTATGGGTAGGAAGTCGCCGTATTCATCTTTGCCAGTTTTGAGAATTGAGTAGGCATTATAGGCATTACTGTTTTCGTCCCAATCTAAACTCAAAGGAATTTGTCCTAATTTGTAAAACCGGAGAATAAATGCTAAAAAAAGAATTGCCAAGAATATTGTTTTTCTACTCAATTTTTTGCTCCTCTAACCTTTTTTTAATCTGGTCAACTTCATACACTTCAAAAAGTCTGTCCCCATTGGGATCATCGACAGTAAAAATTGGCTTGACTTTAAACGATAATTCTTTGGCTTCTGTACCTTCAACCGCCAGCAAGGAGTTGACAGGAAGGGTTTCGGTACTGGGTGCTGATGGATAAAAGGTAAATTGGCCAATTTTTTCGATTACCTGCCACCCTCCCTGGTCGCGATATCTGACCACTGAGTTTAGAAAATTTTCGGGATCATATTTTTCGTAAAACAAGTAATGGATATATTGTTTGGCGTCATCCCCTTTTCTCGAAACTGCGATTTCACTATATGCGAACTTTTTGCTCTCCAAATAATTAAAAAGGTCCTTGTAACCATATCTTTGGTATCTTGCATAAACTTTTGGATAGAAATAAATCATATCTGTCCAAAATCGGGCTATGGAGGCTAAAATGACAAGTAGTACGGCAATGCCTAACAACTGTTTTGCCCGTCTATTTTGTATCAGGGCAAAGAGTGTCATTAGACCAAAGGCGGCTATAATCTGGGGAATTGGCATCAAGATGTTTAATCTGCCCGGATTACCAACACCCGTTATTGAAGGCCCGATAGGTATAATCAGAATCCAGGCAAGAAGCAGTAAGGAATTACTATTTTTAAATTTTAAGAGAGAAATTAGCCCGATTATCAAAAGCGGCAGTTCGAAAGTGTAAAAAAAACCTCTTAAGGGTACAGACTGATAACCGGTGTAATTACCTTTTATGTAATAAGTTTCAGGCGATAAATTTGAGAAATAATTATTAAGATAAGTGGATAAGAAATAGGTATATTTATTGTATATAACTGAGCAGACAAACATTGATAGTCCAGGTTGACATGAACCACGCCGAGAATTAATATCGTCAACTATTCCGCTTCTTTGAACTCCGGCAATAAAACTTTCCTGGAAAAATCGGGACTGGCCTTTAAAAGTTAATACAGTTGGAATCAGGGGTGTCAGCAGAATAAGAAATAATACTACGTTTCTCGCAAGCGCCGGCCAGATTGTTCTAAGTTTTCCTCGGTAAAAATAAATCAGCGCGGCAAGAAAAAGAGGCACGAAGAGCCAGCTGGAGCGGTAAATATAAAAACAGAGAGCAAATCCAATAAAAGCAAAAGTTAGATATTTGCTATCCTTCAACCCCTTCAAGAAAAAATAGGTAGAGATTACTATAAAGAAAATTAAAATATCGGATTCAAATGCATTGCGTGAAGCGACAATGTGCCACGGGGAGATTGCCAACATTAGCGCAGCTAATGTTGGAATTTCCAATTTCCAATTTCCAATTTCCAATAATTTTTTTAAGTCTTTAAAAAGTTCTTTAGTCAGCAGGTATGTCGCCCAGACAGCCAGAACGCCAAATGCTGCCGACGGGAGTCTTGTAGCGAATTCGTTGACTCCAAAGAAAAATTGTGAAACTACTGTTAAGTAAAGATATCCGACCAGCTTCCAGTCACCGAAACTTTCGAAAACCGGAAATGGTAAAAATCTCCCCCACTCGTCTTGGCCGTTTTTAAGAATCGAATAAGCATTGTAACCAAAAGCCGCCTCATCATCGTTAAAGCCGATGGGGATCGTGGTGAGATTTATGAAACGCAATAAAACCGCTACCAAAATTATTGCGAGTAAGAAAAAATTGCCCCTGGCCCACTTCATGGTATTACCTGGTACAATCTCATGTAGCTATTCCCTACTCCTTTTTGGAATTTAACAACAAATTTTAAATTTCGATTTGTAATCTCTTTTTGATTCTCGTTAAAAACAAAGTACGTTTTATTAATTTGCGCCTGCTCTAGTGCCTGTTGAGAAAGTTTATTTGTATCTACCGGCCAAAAGCCGGTGATTTGTACGTTGTGATTACCGAAAAAATAAATCAGAAGGGCATACGGCAGTAGCCCAAAAGTACCTTCGGTTCCAACGTAAATCTGTTTATCTTTTGATTCGTTACGAATGATTTCAACGACCTCGTTAACTCCGTATCCCGCCGGCCAATCATTTAGATACTGGCCCTTATCACTGTCGGCAATTCTTGCCTTTGTAGGGCTAGTCAGGAGAAAGTATGACGAAGAAAGAGGTAATATCAAAAACAAAGCAAAAATGGCTACGAATGATTTTTTAAATTGAGGAATTCGATCTAAAAAACTAATTACTCCGTGCGACAAAATAATTATTAAAAACGGAAAATAAAAAAGAAGAAACCTTGGGTAAATTACTTTATTGAAAACGGCCATCGCCAAAAACGGTATCAAAAATAAAAAAGATAAATAAATTATTCTTTTGTTCATTTTGTAGATTCCCCAAATAGCAGAAATTATAAAGATTAAGAACAGGGGCCATGTAATATAAGACGCAATCCATGTAGAAAGAGTAAAAAGGTTTGATTTAAAGAAAATGAGAGGATCTTTTGCCACTTCTGAAAAAGGCCTGATAAATTCCAAGTTTTTGCGACCAATAATGTAAAACAGCGGGGAAAGTCTTAAACTGTTGTACATAAGTTGGGTTAAAACCACAGAAATGGCAGAAAGCCCAAGCCATTTTAAAAATTTGACATTCCGATTTTTTGCCGTGAAATCAAAAAGCAATAAAGAGAGCGGCAGAAAATACAGAAAAAATACCCCAGACGATTTAGTAATCATTGCTAAGCCAATGGCAAAACCTGAAAATATAGATGTATCAAGACGTGGATTTTTGATGAGTTTAACTGCAAACAAAATACTCAATATTCCAAACATTGTCAGCAACGAATCAAAAAGGGCCATACGATCGTAGAGTAAAGTGAATGGTAAGATTACATATAGAAGCGCCGAAAGTTTAGCAACTTTATCTGAAAACAGTTCTCTCGTTAGAAAATAAATTGCGACGACTGAGCCAAAACCGGCCATGACTGAGACTGCTCTTGTGGCAATTAAAGGATCATTTATAAAATTTTGAAAAATAGCGGCAAGCCAAATAAATAACGGTTGTTTGCCGTCTTCTAGAGAAATAAACCGGTGGGCTGGATCGTGAAGAGCGACTTGGGCCCAATAGCTGTAAATTGCCTCGTCGGTGAATATCGGAATAATCTTTAGGTTGATGATTCTTGTCAGAAAATAGACTAAAACTAAAAGAGGCCAGAAGAAAAATTCGAATTTGTTTTTCATCGTGAAGAGATTCCTATATCGAAAACCCGTTGGCCTTCTAAATTGCTGACGGAATCGACTTTTTGAGCATCGGGAGGCAGTTGTTCCGGACTTGCAATAAAAAGCGCCTTGCCGGTAAGGGTAATATTGCCAAGACTATCACTGAATCTGTATTTATCAAAAGCCTCTACATCCAAAAAGTAAAATTTGTCTCTTTCGGTCTGGGACGTTTGCCAATAAAGTTTTGGTTCGTACTTAGTATAAAAAAGGAAATAAATATATGGCCTTCCTTGGGCTTTTGTGACTACTATTTGATCGACTTGATCGTAATATTTTTGGGAAGCTTCAACAACCTGTTTGTAGCCGTATTGCCAGGAGCCTGAATAATTTAGAGGCCAGTGAATGTAATACATATGCAAGTAATAGAAAAAGTTGAGAGCCAATAATAAAAACGTTGCAATAAAAAAGATTTTTTTGAATTTGATTAGTTGATAAAGATAATATGCTCCAAAGGCGGCGATTAGTTGAAACGTTGGCAGAATATGGACCATTCTCAGTGCGTGCGGAGTTTCTCGAGCAGTGGCAGGACCAAGAGGTGAAACTAGCATCCAGCCAATGATTAACCACCGATACTGATGTTTTTTGGAAAATAAGAAATAAATGCCCGCCAATATTAATGGCAGATCGACAAGATAAAGTTCGCCAACTTCCTGGATTGAAAGTCTTGGATTAACATCTCCGCGAAAAAATAGGAAACTTGGGTTAAAAGCATCTAAATAATGTTTTAAGTATTCTTGTGCATAAAATAAGCGCCGGTTGTGAATTAAATTGGACCACAAGGAATAGTTATCACGTACTTGATATCTTCTTGATTCGTCTATGGGTTTTAAATCCCTAAAAATCGTGACTTCATTAAACCTAAGTTTGCCTTCGATAGTAATGGTTGCGAATTTAAATAGTGGCCAAAAAAGAAAAAGTGCTACGATTGCGGTCGCAGTAACTAACTTGAGATTCGCCATAATTTGTTTTCTAAATTGCAGAAATAATATAGCCAAAATAAACGGCACAAAGAGCCTCTGGCCGGTGAACGTGTAGATTGCAGCTAAGAAGGAGAGTGCAGAAAAAAATAAGTAATATGATTTACCGGTCGCGAATTTTAAAAATAGATAGATCCCCAGTGTTGAAAAAAACAGGCCTAAATTTGCTTCAAAAGCCCCTCTTGAGAACTGTAAGTGCCAAGGGGAAATTGTTAAAAATAAAGCTGCAAGAAGCGAGATAACTTCTCTCTTAAAAAGTATTTTGGAAATTAAATAAACTAAAATAACAGTCAAAACTCCAAAAAAAGCAGAAGGGAATCTAATTGAGAATTCGTTTAGACCAAATAAGGCCACTGACGGTACAGTTGTATAAATATAGCCTGGAGGCTTGTAATCACCAAAAGCTGCAAAATTAGTCAGTGGCATAAATTTACCGTGTTCATCATGGCCAGTTTTAAGTATTGAATAAGCGTTGTAACCCAAAGAGGCCTCATCCCAATAAAGCGAGGGCGGGACAGATGAGAGTTTATAAAGTCTTAAAAATAAGGCTAGCAGAACAATAGATATTAAGAGAACATTATTTAAATTTTTCATCTCGCTAATTAAAAAAGATATTATTACATACCGACTTTAATTGCCAATTGAAGATGAAGTACCAGATAGTTAAGTAGCTTAGGGCAACTAAAATAAATATTGACTGGGCCGATTTGGCAAGTCGCCCGATCCCCCATAGAGAAAACGTGTATCTTGACAAGGCTAACAAATAAAACTCCAGTTTGGATGAAGAAGCAATAATTGCGTATAACGGTACAGCTAGGAATGTCAAAAAATGGACTAGAGACCAAAAACGTTTTTTTCTGGTAATTTCAACTATTCCTAAGATCAGTAGTACAACACCAACTGGCCCGACGGTTTCGAATAACAACTTAGGGGTAAAAGTGGATAAATACGATTTGCCAAATTCGTAGAGGCCGGCACTTGCTTTATTATGAAAAAAACGGGCGACGGTTCTTTCTATATCTGTATCTGTAGCCGTTTGTGATTCGACATTAATTTTTACTGAAAGCGGGATAAAGCTATAATCGATAAATTGCTTACAACCGGTGGTTTGCCACATTCTAAAAGCATAAACTGAAACTATTAGTAAAATTAAAACTAATTTAATTTTTGCCATTTATTTTCCAGAGAGAATATATATGACGCCCATTAGTATCATTGGCTGCAGTAAGCCAATCACCGTCGACCTTCTTCCATGACGGTGCAACGTATAAAATTCTTCCTTTATTGTACAAATCAAAATCGTCAGAAGTGAAAATGTATTTTGAGAATCCATCCTTGTTGCCTTCAGTTGCGAACTTTTGTGGATCGTATTTTTTATAAAACAGAACATATATATATGGAACTTGGGTAATGTTGGAGATATAAATTTTGTCAAAAGTATTTTCGAATTGCACCAACTTTTCTACCATTTGCTTGTTGCCATCTTGCCAGTCCGCGGAAAATTTTCGCGGATAATGAATAAAAAGTAGGTGCACATAGGTTAAAAATGAATAGACAATGACAATCGAAATCATCAGCTTGATAATGTACGGTTTGTAATTTGAGAAGAGATGGTATAACCCTAACCCTGATAAAAAAGCCATTGGCACTGCCATTTGAAGAGTCCTGTATGCGTGAGGCGCTGGATTGACGATACTGGCTGGAATGGGAGCAACAAAAAGCATTGCAAGTAATAACTTAACCGACTTTTTATCCTGGCCTCTAAGTGCAAAAAGGGCAACAATAATTAAAATTAGCTCAAAAGAAAATATTTGGCCCATGTCGACTTGAGAATGCCTGCCGGTTTGATCCCCGTTTATGAAAAGGAAGGTAGGCGAGAAATGTTCAATATAGTTGTTTAAAGCGATCGAGGAATAATAAAAAGGCTTGGACCAGTATCCGGATAAAAGTCTCAACGGTCTTTTGGAACTTTGATCAAACCCGACTCTAGCCATTTCGAAATCACCAGGATCGAATCCCGACTGGGAAATCGCCCTAGCTCTACCATTTGGCGAAAAAGTGAAAGTAAAAAGCGGCAGAAAAATAATTACTCCGACGATCACCGGAATTATTAAAATCTTGATCATTTTTCTGAGTTGGTTGAAATAAATTAAAAAAATCGCAAAGATCATCAGGGGGGTAAAGATTCTATAGGCATGATAGCTGTACATTGAAAGATCAAAGAGGATAAAAGCGGCTGTGAAATAAGCCCATTTCTTCTTTTCAAACGAATTTAAAAAAATAAATAAGCCACTCATAAAGAAAAAGAGACCGGCCGTTGATTCAAAACCAGCTCTGGAAAACTGTATATGCCAAGGTGAAATAGCTAAGAATAATGTCGAGAATAAGGATAATTTTTCATTTTTGGTTAATTTGTAAACGATTAAAAAGAAAACTAATACGGTGATGGATCCTAAAAAAGCGCTTGGAAGACGAACTGCAAATTCATTCAGGCCGAATACTGCAATCGATGGTACAAGCAAATAATGATAAACGGGTAGTTTCCAGTCACCGAAGCTTTCAAAGAACAATGGCAGAGTAACTCCGTGGTGATCCTTACCCGTTTTAAGCAGGGAGTAAGCATCGTAACCAAAAACCGCTTCATCCCAATAAAGCCCAGGCGGATTGAGCCCCAATTTATAGAAGCGTAGAATGCCAGCTAGGATCAAAATCACCAAGAGGATTACAAGCTTATGATTTGAGATTTTAATTTTCATTGCCATTCACCTATAAGGAATATTTCTTTTTTTTGCGAGTAGTCAGAAACTGTATACAGTTTTATAAATCGTTTCTCTCTGCCGATTGCCTGCAGTTCCTGAGGCGAAATTGCTAGCAATGTCTTTGTTCCGCTAATAGAGTCAATTGCGGCCTCGTCCAAATCCTTGCCGCCGCTATCCCAGTATGTGGTGCCGAATTTGTATTTACCAATGCGCTCTTGATTAAAGCCGAAATAGTTTTGAGGCTCAATTTTATTGTAAAAAAGATAGAAGATATAAGGTTTCCAGTAGCGTCCGGTCACAATAACCGAGTCGTAACTATTTTCAATTTCTGCAATTTGGGAAAACATCTGCTTATAGCCGTAAGCCCAGCTCGCACTGTCTTTAAGAGGGTAGACAAAATAATAGCTGTAAATATAATTTGTAAAAAATAGAATAATTGCAATGACAGCTAATATTTTATAAATCTGTCTCTTAACAAGAACTGCTTGTAATCCTAATGCGGACAGCATAATTAAAGATGGCAGCATCAATAAAGAGCGCAGTGCGTGTGGTGATTGTTGGGAAAATGCTGCAGGAAGCGGAGAAAAAACTAACCAGGCCGCAATAAATATTTTTGATTTTAACTCAACTTTTTTCATTAAAATCCAAAACCCTATAAAAATTAATGGTAATTCGAAAAGATAGAAGTTGCCGTGATACGCAGAATGATGACGCGGATTAGAATCACCCCCGAAAAACAAAAACGGGAATGAAAAGTGCGAAAAATAGTTATTTGCCGCCGTAAAAATGTAAGGTATTCTTCTGTTTAGGAAAAAATTCGCAAAAACGCTTGGATTTTTTGCCTTGGCATCCACATAATCTACTGTCAGTGATTTGTCCGAAAAAATGCTAATTTCGGAAATATGTTTTACTCCCACGGGTCGAAAGGTTTGAATTATTAAGGGGGTAAGAAAAAGTATAGATATCGCTAAGCCCGATAGATAGTATCTGACATTTTTGAATATCAATTTATTAAAAACGATAAAGAATACAAGTACTATAAGAGGTACAAACAATTTTGGTGAATGATAGAAAAAGATCGAAGTCGCAAGCACAGGAATTGAAAATAAAGCTACTAGGCGATTTCCTGTGCCATAAAACAGCATATTGGATCCTAACACCACAAGTGTTAGTGCTACGTTTGCTTCAAATGCAGCTCTTGAAAATTGCAGGTGCCAAGGGGAAATTGCCAGAAGGGCCGAGGCACTTAGCGCCACCTGTTCGCTAAGTTTGTAATTTGCAAAGAGATTTTTGGATAAAAAATAGATGCCGATGACTGCAAAAACACCGAAGAGCGCGGAAGGAAATCTTACTGAAAATTCAGAAAGGCCTAAGAATTTTATAAAAGGTGCGTCAAGATATATATACCCCGGAAGCTTATAATCGTTAAAAGATTTAAATAATATAGGCAGCTTTGTTCCGTACTCATCTGTTTGATTTTTAGCTATAGAAAAAGCATTATACCCATTGGCTACTTCATCCCAATATAAAGAAACAGGAAAAGACTCAAGCTTATAAAATCTAAGAATTGCCGCAATAACTGTGATTACAATAAGAAGTTTATATTTCATCTGAAACAATGTGGATAGCTGGTTCACCGTTTATATAATTGATAACTTTCAAGGTTTTGCCTTTGCCGGATAATTCTTGTGGTGTCCCCACAAAAAGAGTTTTTGCTTCTTGTCGTTGTTGTTCATAATCAATCGGTCTAAAAAGGTATCTATCAAATTTATTTCTATCTTCCAGAAAACCGCCAGAAACAGTACCCCCCTCCTCTAAATATTTTTTGGGGTCGTACTTTAGGTAGTAGAGCCAAAATTCGTGAGGTTGTTCTAATTTGGTGGAAACAATGACACGATCATATCTATCTTTAATCTCTTCAGAGTATAGTGCCGCTTCTCGTCTTCCATATATCCAGGCTTTCGAATATTCGTAGGGCATATGAATATAGTATTGATGAAGGTAAAATGAAAAATTCGCAAATAATAGTAAAGCTACGAAAATTGTAAACAATCGTTTATGTTTGAAGGAAGAATAAATAGTGAAAGCACCAATTGCAGTAAATATCTGATAAGTAGGCAAATATATCTCACTTCTTAGGGAATGAGGAACTCCCCAAGTTACAGATGAGGCAATCGGCGCTATCAAAAACCACCAAAATATAATAACTTTCGACTTAACCTCAAATTTTTTGGCAATTAAAAAATAAATTCCGGCGAGGATAAACGGAATGTCCCAAAGATATAAAAGTCCGATTTGTGGAGCATGATGTCTGTCCATATCGGCATTCAAAAAGAGAAAATCAGGTCTAAAATGTGAAAGATAATTTTCAATTAAAATCGGAATATAGACAAGACGACGATTATGGAAAATTCGGCCCAACGTCAGCTGCCCTTGATTTTCGTCCTGTGCAATTAATTCGGCAGCCTTATATTGAGGAGAGACGTCGGCAAAAATAGTTGTACCTTTAAACCTCATTTGTCCTGCTGTAGAAAAAATAACTGGCAATAAAACTAGTGCAAAAATTAGGGAAATTGCCGCGGGTAGGATTAGCGATTTGATTGATTTTAAAAGGTTATCTTTAAATAGATAAATTAAAACTATGGAATAAATGGGCACAAAAACTCGGGCATTATGGTACATAAAAAGATTTACACCGAAAGCAATGGCAGATATGGATAACCAAAGGGTTCTCTTTCGGTCTTTGCTTGTGATTGCCTTCAAAAAAGCCCATGTGGCCGATACAGACAAAAAAATAGCACTGTTTGTTTCGAAAGCAACCCTCGAAAATTGTAAGTGCCAAGGGGAGATGGCCAACATTAGCGCAGCTAATGTTGGAATGTCCAATTGAAACGTTTTCCTTTGGAAAAGCAAATTTCTAATTTCTAATGAATTGACTAATTGGGATGGGGGTCTTGGGAATAATTCTTTGACCATCAAATAGGTGAATAAAACTGCTAAGACTCCAAGAATTGCCGAAGGTAATCTAACAGCGAAGTCATTGAGTCCGAAAATAGCAATTGAGGGTACTACCAGATAGGTGTAAACTGGCGGCTTGTAATCGTCAAATGATCTAAAAGATAAAGGAAATTTATAGCCATATTCGTCCCGGCCAGTCTTAAGAATTGAAAGGGCATTATAACCGTGGGCAGTTTCGTCCCAGTCAAGACTAGGAGGGTTCTGGCCGAGCTGATAAAACCTCAAGATTGCAGCAAGCAGAATTATTAGAATCAAGTAAAAATTATTTTTTAACATTTCTTAAAACTAGACCGGCTGCCAGCAGGAAAGACCCGAGACTGAGATAATTTGCAAACAACCTTGTTGGAGTTTCTCCAAATTTTACATCTACTTCGTGGCCACCTTTGGTTAATTTAATGCTCATGAGCCCGGATGCGTCCTGTTCACTGTCAAGATCGAGACTTGTAGTGTTGGTAATTTCAAATTCTTGATGCAGACTAAGTTTTTGGCCATCAACAAATATTGTGACACCTGGAAAGTAAAACTTATTTATTCTTATCTGGGCGCTTTCGGAATTGACGTCTACCTCAAAAGACAGTCTATTTGATTTGGCACGTACATTAGACAAACTTGATTCGCCGGATAAATTTTCGACATTTATGCTGGGGTCAAAACCTATTGGTACTTTGGTGGATTGCCTCCATATCGGAGTAAATTCATTATACTGAGTAGCTGTACCCGAGTAATCGGAAAAATGATCGTCGGGCCACATTAGACTTTGATTAATTCTTAAGTGATTGCGATTAGCTATCAACACCGCTAAAACCAGAAAGATAAATATCAAACCTGGTTTTAATGCCTTAGCAGCAAAAGCGGCCAGATAGGCCAACGATACAGATACAATTCCTAAAAGCCTCCAAGGAAGATCGATAAAATGCAGAAACTTGATTTTTTGCCAAATTATGGTGTTAGGTTTAATCTGCAACATTAAAAATATTGCAAGCAAGGCAATTGCAAAGAAAAAAAAGATTAGCCAATTTTCGGCTTTTGAGAAAGACAGTTTCTTTTTAAAAAAAGCATATACCAAAAGAAAAAACACTAGGAGTAAAATCAATATATGCGCTAAGCCAATTTGGAAAGATATTTGGTCATTAACTGTTCCCGGTAGGTCAAATCCGTATCCCCATGGAGATCGGATAAGCTGCTTTAAGGTGACAAAATGATTTTCATAGGCAGTTCTTATGATTTCGTCGAATCTTGTGAATCTGCGTTCAAAAACTGACGGCAGGTAAGTCACGGCTGAAAGCAAAAATCCCCAAATTGCGACAATTGCCGAGTTCCTGAGCATTCGAGCAAAATTTTTGTTGAGCGCCAACACAATTGCGTATCCTGCAATTAAAGGGGCTGCCAAGATTGCTACTAAATTCTGAGAAAGTAACAAAGCAGAAAATGAGAGCACACTAATAGCTAGCCATTTCCAAGTATTCTCTTTCCATAGTTTAGTAATTGAAAATAACAATAAAGGAAGAAAAGTATATGCTAAAAGCTCGGAGATTGAGCCGCGAACGTATATCAAGGAAAATCTGTAGGGAGCCCACATATAAAACAGTGCGCCCAAAAAGGCCGCTTTTTCAGACTTGAAAACTGCTTTAAGCCAAAGATAGCTAAAAATTCCCGAAAAAATAAAGCCGACAGCCATCAGAATTTTAAAACTATCTGCGAAAGAAAAACCCAAGAAATGAATTACTGAACCAAAAGCATAGGGTAACGGATATATGTAAACGAATATCGGGCTTCCTAGGCCGTTGTAGAAGTTGCCAGCAAAACGTGGCGGAAATTGGCCATCGCTAAGGGCTTGATAATAAGCTGCAATGCGCGCCGCATGGGTTTCGCCGTCGTGACTCGTGTAAAAACCCGGAAGAGTCAAACTTTTAAGCGCAGGTGCTGAAAGGATAATCAGAGCAGCTATAGCCAGAAAATTCGGATTATACCAAAACCTCACACTACAAATTCTAGCACAAAGAATTTTACGGTTGAGGGTAAATTACTTTTCCTTGTGGGTTACCGGCAAATCGGCCATTTTCAAAAACAATTTGGCCACGAATTACAACTTTTTTGACCTTCCCCCTACCCTCCATGCCAACAAATGGCGTCCAGCCGCATTTGGTAAATAAACCTTTATTGGAGATCTTGTATTTTTTAGCAGTGTCGATCTCCACATAGGTTTCCTGTTGGTTTGGAAGACTGAAAATTATTCGGGGATTAGTGCAAGCCAATTCTATCAACCGTTCAAGACTAATTCTCTCTTGAGTGACAGCATTTAACATTAAAGGCAAAGTCGTTTCTAATCCGGGAACTCCATATTTAGGCGAGGAGTGATCGTATTTTTCTGCAAGCGTATGGGGGGCATGATCTGTTGAAATCATATCTATTTTGTCAAGATTTAACCACAGTTTTTCTTGATCTTTTTTGGATAAAAGTGGCGGTTTCATCACTCCTTGCGGACCGAGTCTTTTAAGGTCACTCTTGTTCAGAAAGAGGTGGTGGGGGCAAACTTCGCTGCTAATATCAAGACCATCGCTTTTGGCCTTATTGACTGCCCTAATCTGGTCAAATGCGATATGACAAATGTGAAGTTTTTTCCTGTATTTCCTGGCTAATCTGATGGCTGCCTCAACGGTTTTCCCTTCAGCGTGAACCATTATCGGCAAAGGACTATTCCACAATTTAAAAATTACTTCTCTGTCTGCCGCTTTATCAATCAGAAGCGGGCCTGTCGTTTGGTTCATGTAGACTTTTAGGCCAAAAACTTTTCGCCGTACTTGTTTAAAATATTTCGTAGATAAGGAAGTGCCCCCAAAATTAAAACCGACATCGCACCAAATTTTGTCTTGAGCAAGATTTATTTTGTCCTCTAAGTCGTTGGGGGTAGCAGTCGGCGGAGAGTTATTTGGCATATCCAAAATCTGGGTATAGCCGCCGGCAACAGCCGCTTGGGTACCAGTATAGAAATCTTCTTTGTACGTCGCCCCAGGTTCTCTCAGATGAACATGGACGTCGACAAGTCCGGGGAGCTTTATTAAATTACTTTTCAAATTAGATCTGATTTTAGCATATGGATCATTTTTGCTTGTATAATGAAAATTACTCAGAGGGCAAATTCAATTATGAAGATTAGTATTTCGAATGTAATTATCCTTTTAATCTTCTCTTTTGCTGTTTTTTCCGGATTTATTACTTATCGGGCCAGTTGGTTCAATATCGACAAACACTTTTCACTTCTTGCACAGAGTTTCCTTAAAAATGACTTGTTTCTTGATCCTAACAATCTTCCAAATGGGGATTACGTAGATTATCAAGGAAAGCAATATCTGTTTTTTGGACCGATGCCTTCAATCTTACTTATGCCTCTCGTTGCATTTTTCGGAAAGAATTTTCCCCAAATGACACTATCTATTTCTTCACTGATCATAATATTTCTGGGCATTTTCTTTTTATCCAAAAAAATAAAATTTTCGACTGCAGACTCATTTTGGCTTGCCAACTTTTTTGTCTTCGGGACAGTTCTATATTTTGTCGGCTTAGTAAATATATCAGCATATCTTGTCCAAGCCGTTGCGACCGCCTTTGTAGTACTGGCGCTTTTGGAATATTTTACAAAGAGACGGTGGTTTGTAATTGGAGTACTTGTCGCGGCAGCAGGGGCTACAAGAATTACGCTATTCGGCATGATGCTATTTTTCCTTTTAGAAATATTTCGAATGAGAGACAAAATAGACGTTAAAAGAAATCTAACTTTATTACTTATCCCGGTAATCTTTTCCTTATCAGTGCTTGGGCTATATAATTTTCGGCGATTTCATTCGCCTTTTGACACCGGCTATACCCGTAACGTCTCGGTTTTGGATAAAAATTACTACAATTATAAAGAAGGCTGGTTTAGCGTTAAGCACATACCGGCAAATCTGTATGCTCTATTTATAGCAACTCCCAAGCCGGTATTAAAGGAAGGAATAGAATTTGTTTTGAAGTTTCCATATCTAAAGGTAGATCATTTGGGAATGGCTATATGGATCACTTCCCCGCTTTTTATCTACCTATTAAAAATTAAGAGGGAAGGTTATACAATTTCGGCATTTTTGACGATTCTTGCAATGTCAATCCCTTCACTTGTCTATTTTGGTATTGGAATCTCGCAATTCGGCTACCGCTACAGTTTGGATTTTTTACCTCTACTATTTTTAATTCTTTTATCCGCATTTGCCCAAAAAAAATTGCCACCTTTTTCTAAATTGTTAATTCTAACAGGTATAATTTTTGATACTTTTTACATGGCCAGTATTTGGAATGATTATCCTCTCTTGCATTTTTGGGATTACCTTGGGATTAATTTCTGAATATTCCTACTTTAACTAAACCCGTCTGAGATATTAAATATGTAAAAACTGTCCATAAAGTCATCAGGCCATATTTTGCAGATCTTCTGAAATTAATGGAGGACGCCTCGGGAAAATATTTACAAGGAACAGGAATCTCTGAGATATTAAATTTCTTTGCTAAGGCGTAAATAAGAATCTCTTGATCGAAGACAAAATCATCCGAGAATTTCTGATACGGAATTGTTTTTAAAACCTTGGCGGAAAATGCCCGGAAGCCCGTATGATACTCCGATAAATTCAGGCCCATTGATAAATTTTCAATTAATGTTAAAAACCTATTCGCAAGATATTTCCATAAAGGCATTCCGCTTGACAATACCTGATATCGAGTTTGAATTCTGGAACCTAACAT
This sequence comes from uncultured Gammaproteobacteria bacterium, assembly GCA_964562855.1. Taxonomy (GTDB): domain Bacteria; phylum Patescibacteriota; class Microgenomatia; order Curtissbacterales; family GWA2-41-24; genus 2-12-FULL-41-17. Next base: position 19,217 of record CAZLVB010000001.1, read on the forward strand.
TATCTCGGCTCTGCCATTAACAACCGGTTCGCAAAGGACTCCTACAAGTTTTGCGTCATACTGATAATCTGGGTGAACCATAACTACAATATCCGGATTCCTTTTGAGCGCCTGATCATAGCAGGTTTTTTGGTTACCACCGTAACCCTTATTTTTTCTATGTAGATAAACAGTAATCCCTAAATTTTCAGCCTTTTTGACTGTCCGGTCTTGCGATGCATCATCGACAAGAATAATCTCTTTGATTAGATCTTTGGGTAGATCGTCAAACGTTTTCTTGACAGTTTTCTCTGCATTGTAGGCAGGCATGACCACAATTATTTTGGGCTTTAATTTTGAATCCCAAAGGACGTTATGATTTTTCAAATTTAACCAAGACCTCCCGATCAGAAAGTGGTGAGTGATATACAGTGCCATGCGGTCCTCGCTTGCGCTGCGGGCCTAGAGTGGTGAGTGACGAGTCGAAAATAAGATAAGGCAATTTTGTCAGGGCCCAAACGAAACCGGTAAAGAAAGCTAAATCGAGAGACGCTAGAGCTTTGAGAAAATGGTAAGGGAGCCATAGGAGATGTTGAATAATCCAAAAAGGATCGGCAATATTTTTCCAAACAAAAAGGAATTGATTTCTATAAGAAACGGCCTTTACTAAAAACAAAGATTTTGAGGTTTTAATGGCGCCCTCCTGGTGAAAATGGTCGACTTTGGATTTTAGTTCGAAAAAACATTTATATCCTGATCGCCAAGCTCGCAAAGATAGATCTATATCTTCCCAATAAAACGGCGCAAATACTTCGTCGAAGCCATTAAGCTCTAAAAATTTTTTTTTATCAAAAATTCCAGAACCTCCCGAAACCCAAAGGGTTTCTCCGCTGTTTGACGGTAATTTAAAGTGACTCACGAATCCTTTCGTAAAAGATGCGCCACCTTTACCGCGAATTACCACCTTACCATCCTCAGGACTCATATCAGCAAAACCCACGGCAAACATTTTCTGATCTTTAAAATATTTTAGTGAATCTTTAAGAAAATTTTCTTTCGGTAAAACATCGGAGTTGAGAAGAACAACCAGGCTTCCAGAGGCTGTTTTAACTCCTTCGTTAACTGCCGCAGCGAACCCGCGGTTTTGCGAAAATTGTATTATTTTTATTTTCCTAAAATTTTTTTTGAGATATTGTACCGACTGATCAGTTGATGCGTCATCAACTACAATAATCTCGCAGTTTTTGCAGTTCTTTATAACAGCCGGAAGGTTTTTGGCAAGCAGGTGCCTGCCATTGTAATTAGGAATGATTACTGATATTTTTTCTTCCATCCAATTAAAAATAAAGCCAGTAATATTACCGAGGCTGCCGAAATATATAAACCATTATAAAATGAGCGGGGTCTGAATCTAAATTCAACAATGTGCTCACCTTCCGGGATAAGCACTGACTGAAACATGTAATTGACCTTTTTTATTTCCGTCATTTCGTCGTCAATAAATGCTTGCCATCCCGGGTAATAAGGATTGGAGACGACAAGTGGGGCTTTTTTGTCTGAGCTTACCTTCAGTCTAAAAAATTGATCTTCATATTTGATAAAATCAACATTGCTTTGAAATTCTTGTCTTGGAAACGAAAACGATGTCGAAACAGAACTTTCTGACAAGTCAAAATTTTTGTCAATCATCTTTTCTAGCTCTTCTTCTGGGCTTCTAACCTGTATCACTTCTTTAACAAAAAAGGCTCTCGGTAAGGAATTTTTGTCTTTAAAAATTTTAGTTTCACCTTCTTGAAATATTTTTTCCAATCCCTCTTTATTTAAATCGTCGAATGTGACTATGTACCTGGTGTTTAAAAAATTTGATATTTTGCTATCAAATTTTTGGGGTGTAACAAAACGATTAAATGAGCCTGGTTCACTAACTTTCCCAGACTCCCAAACAGTAACTAATTGAGCATAATTTTTGAGAAATAGCGGGTCATAGCCTGCGACATTTTCTAATTTATAAACAGCAGAAGTGTTTGCGTTTAGAATTCTTCGATCGGTTGTAAGCAATCTGAAAGGTTTTGGCTGGCTTGAGAGAAAATCGGTTGTATTTGTATTTGGAAAAATCCAGGATAATTTTGAAAATGACGTAAATTTATAAGCGAAACGAAAAAGTTCCGCCAAAGTTAATACTAAGATAGCTGATATGATTAGTGGTCTTAGATTCTTCAGGACTGACGAGAGTAAAAGTAATAAGGTGAAAGAAGCCGCTACAGTGACCGGAAGAATTAAATTTCGAAATGCAACTCGATAGGGGTCAAAGCCGTAAATCTGAGAAAAATTATTTCTATTTAATAAAGTGTAAGCGAATAAAAATGTTAATCCAGCTAACACAGACAAGGCTACAAGAAATATTTGTTTAGATTTAGATTTTTTTTGTAATTGTTCAAATCCGAAACTGGCAAGTGTGACTAGAGAAAAAGCTAATACAAAAATGATTCTTGAGGGTTGCATTGAGGAGAGAAACGGAAAATTATATTTGTAAGGAATTATTGATATCGGGTTTCTTAAAGCAAGCAATGCCGAAACAATTGCAATAGATACAAAAAAAATGTGCACTTTACTTCTTTTCCCAAACAAAATTGATAGTGCAAAAATAAAAGGGATTATCCCAACATAAGGAACAAACTCAGCATAATTCCACACGCCCCAATAATTGTATGTAGTTGGATTACCAAAATAGTCGGGGGCTACAATCTGCGCAAGCTGCTTAAAGGGTATAAACCAGTCCTCTCTTTGTGGAAAATAGCCCTGATCAATACTTCTTGCAGAATAATTAATAAATTCTAAAGACGGTAAAATTTGTATTGCTGTTGCACCTAAACCTAAAATAACAGTTGCTAAAGTCGGGATAACTAAATCTTTTCTTGGAGACTGAAAGAACTTAAAAAGCAAGTAAATCAAAATTAAAGATATTGAATAAAAAGCGGTCTGCCAGTGACCAGCGAAAACTATCTGGGAGATAGTAAATGCTAAAAGCAAAAGCCAAAATTTAAGACGACTTTTAAAAAATTTATTGATTGAGTAAAGACTTAATGGAAGCCAAACCGCAGCTGCAGTTACGGTTCCCCACATAAGCCATACCATAAAAAAACTAGTAAACGGTAAGACTATTGCTCCAAAAAGAGAAGCCAGATTGGAAAGATCAAGGCTTTTTAAAAAAAGATACATAAAAAATGCGGTTAAAATCGGGATCAAAATTATTTCTGTTGACCAAGCAGCATTAAAAGGTAGAATGAAAAATAAGACGTTAAAAATCTGAAATGGTGCGGATTGAATGTTGGCTAGCAAAGGCTGTCCAGAGAAACTGTATGGATTCCAGAGAGGAAGTTCAAGCTTTTTAAAATTTTCAATCGTCAGATATCTCCAGGGATAGGTTTGCAAAACAGGATCGGTAGTTAAGGGATTTTTGACTGGAAACTTGCCAGGAAGAAAGCCGTCGAAAGACTGGTCGCGCCATGGATGATAAAGGCCAAGTAGACTATCTGTGGGGATAGGTACTTTACCGGTGAGTAGTTTTGGCAAAAAAAAGGAGAAAACGATTATACAGGCAAGGATGGCGAAAATCGACTTAAAAAAGTATTTTTTCATATTCCCCTATAAACTTTTTTGCACTGAACCGTCGACTACTCAGAATTGCATTTTGCGAGAGTTTCGCAAGTTTTTCTTTATCGTTTATTAGATTTAAAGTGAACTCATAAAGCTGGGTTTTCGTTGACCAGAGCAATCCGTTCTTCTCATGTGTAACTATTTCCTTCTGTCCGCCTTTACCAATCACAATCGGCACAGCTCCTGCTGCTTGAGCTTCTACCGTGGCTATACCAAAGTGCTCCATTTTTTGAGGATTGCTTTCTTCGTCTTCACCAAAACCCGTAGCATGCCAGTAAATTGAGGCTTTAGAATAATATTTTCTTAATTTTTCAAAAGATAGATTCTCTACTATTCTGATTGCATGACCCAGGGTACTTTTTTTTAATCTTCTCAAATACTTATAGTCTTCTTTTTTTGCTTGACCAATTAACACGAGTTTCCATCCAGGAATTTTTTTGTAAAGTTCCTTAAATACTTCTATTAAAACTTCTTGTTTTTTGGGGTGAAGCTGATTCTGGCTGAATCTTCCGACAGACAATATTAGTTTGTCTTTTTCCCCTTTTTTTATCGAGTCTATTTCTACTGGAGGGTAGACAACTTGCGAGTTGACACCGTAACTTTTATCGATATACCCTTTAGTGAACTTAGAATTCGTAACCACCCATTTGAACCTTTTTAAATTTATCTTAGTTTTAAGACTAATTTTTGAAAATTTGAATGGAACTTGAAAATGGAGAATATTTTTTGATGCTAAACTAAAAGGCACGCTACCATCGGATAAAATAAAAATGCAATTATAGCCAAGGGTTGCAAATGATTTTTCCAATAAATTTTTTTTAAATATGTTTTCTACAAATCTTGTCCTAGAAAGGTCTATCTTTAAAAATTTCGCAAGAGGTGCCTTAATTTGCGAATCATCCCAGAAAATATCTACAATATGTTCTCGGGAAAGATGCGCGGCCAATGTCAACATGTATCTTTCCCCGCCTCCAAATGTATCTAGATAGGGACTAAAAAAACCAAACCTCATACTTTTTGAATTACAACGTATGCTCGATTAACCAAATCCGAGTAATCCTTATATGTCAAAAAATGGTACAGCGCAGGATTAGTAAGAAGATTAAAAACCAACTTCGTAAAATAAATAAACTTTCTGACATATTTAATCTGAGGATCAAATATAAAAATCCGAAAGAGAATATTATTAATGTTTAGATTCCCTGAGTAGAAAACTTTAGCTTTGAAATCGCCGCGATAATTTTCGATCTCATCATTAGTTGGCAAACCGTATTTAATATGTTCTTTTAAGTATTGAACATTTATACCCTTTGCCTCCAAAAATTTTTGGATCCTGCTTTCATAGAGTAGATGTTTTTCCGTACCGATTGGGAAAGAGACAATTAATTTTTTTTTGGTAATAACAAGTAACTTTTGCATAAAGTATTTCCGTTCATTTTTGGGGATGTGTTCCAAAACATCAATCGATGTAACCACATCAAATGAATTTTTTTTAAAAGGAATTTTATTTTTTTTGATAATTACGTCACCACCTGTTAAATTTGCAACAACCAACTTTGATGGTTTACAAAAAAGAGATAGATGATTTAATTCTCCCCCAATATCGACTACGGTTTCGCCTTTTCTGATTATGCCGCCCACAACTCTATGTCTTTCATAAACGTCGTAGGGCAAAAAGAGTTTTTTAAACTGCAAGCTGTCTATATTTCTGTTTAACATCGTTTTGAATTTCCCATAAATAAGTCAAAACAATCGCCTGATGGGTTGCTTGATATAACGACTCTATTAAACCAGCAATACCATCTAGAAATCCTCTTTTTGCAAAATATCTTCTTAAGAATTCAAAAGTCATGGCTTTTATAATTGTCAAAATAGTCACTCGGGTATTTAGTTTAGTATAAAGATCTGCTTCTGTTTTCCCCCAAGTTGTGCTTTTTTTGAGCATTTTTTCCAAACTCCTTGCCGTATAATGTAGTATCGGATATTTAAGTCGCCCGAATTCACCTTCAATAATCGGACTTTCATGAACCTTGCCCTGCCATTCTTTAAAAGTAGACCTCTTAAATAATCTCGGAACATAATCGGGCCACCAACCTCCATGTCTAAGCCACTTTCCCAGAATAATGTTTTTTCGGGAGATATAGAAAGCGGAGTACTTTCCGGCGATGACCGCCTTTTTAATTTCATCGATCAACTTTTCATCAAGTCTTTCGTCAGCATCGACGTATAACAACCAGTCGCCTTTTGCTTCCTTTGCTAAAAGATTGCGATTCTTGGAGAAATCCTCAAAGTTGGACCTGAGAATATTTTTTGTATATTTTTGAGCAATTTCTCGTGTTTTGTCGGTTGAGTTTTGATCACAAACGATAATTTCATTTAAAAAGTGAAGTTGGCGAAGACAATCCTCGATCATTTCCTCCTCGTTTTTGGTCAAAATTAACGCGGAAATACTCACTGATTAAAACTCCCTTTGCCTAAATTAAGCGTAACAAAGTCCAGGAATGCTTTTCTTTTGATTGGATCACCAAAGTTCTTTAAAATTTGTTTTGCGACTGCCAATTTAGTTTTTAATTTGGCGTACTTGATAGCAAAAAGCAATCTGTTTCTAGTGATGTAGTAATCCTGAAGTAAAGAACCGGATCCCCCTGCTGAACCTGCATTTTTATGCCAAATAATAGCTTGCGGCGCAAACATTATTGAAAGATTTGCTTTTTTTGCTCTGACACAAAAATCCATATCCTCAAGATATAAAAAATATTTCTCGTCAAAATAGCCGATTTTTTCCCAAACTTTTCTTTTGACAAACATGCACGCACCGGTAGCGTAGTTTATTTCCTTACTCGTGGCAAATTGACCACGATCTACCTCATCCACGCCCACATGGATACCGATAATATTTTGCCAATCAATCTTGCCACCGGCATACCAGATAATTTTTCCAAGATCAGTTGTTTTATAACGGTTCTTATGAAACTCGAAGCCCTTTGCAAAGTAAATTTTAGGAGAAATAATATCTGCTTTTTTTGCTCCACTTAATAATTCAGTCAAAAGGTTTGAGTCAACAAGGGTATCGTTGTTTAGAATAAGTAAGTAGTCGGCACCTCTTTTTATCGCCTCTTTAATGCCGGCATTGTTGCCTCCACTATAGCCTAAATTTCTTTCGAGTGATATCAGATGAATGTCTTGTAACCTTGACAAAGCTTCAGCCGATCCATCGCCAGAACCATTATCCACGACGATAGTCTCGATCTTGAAATTGCCGCTTTTGACTCTTCGCAAAGAATCTAAACAGGATAAGGTATTTTCAAGGCCTTGGTAATTTAAAATAATAATTGCTATTTTAGGCATCAGGATTCCTTATCTGCTTTCGACAGTCTGTAAAGATGAATTCCGTTTTGTATAGACCACGTTTTTTCTATTTTAATAGGTTTAAAAACAGCCACTTCCCAAACGGTATAATTTTCAATCATTTGAGGTGTGTCTCTAGAAATTAAGTAAAGTATGTCAGATTCTGGATATTGCTCTACATCTAGAGGTTTTTTATTGTTTATATCCACTAAGTATCTATAAGGACGAGCTCTCGTATCTCCGTCTAGGGTTGCAGCAATATTAAATTTTTTGAAATCGTTTACATCATCAACAATAATCTTTGATGCTTTTTTAATACCAACCAAATTCCACCCTTTTGGCATTGTATAACCTTCAAGTCGATTGAGGTTCAAATTTAAAAGATTCTGCATGAGCATTTGAAATACCAATAACAAAATAAAGGCTTTAATGAGAAAATGGCCAAACAGACTATATATAGTTACTAGTGATATAGAAAAGATAAGAATTAGCGCTACATAAGAGGGTGAAAGATAATGCAAATTTACCCCCTGAGAATAAAATCCCAGTAAAAACAAATTTATAATTATTGTTATCACTAAAAATAAAACTACGTCTGTTTTCTCCCTATTTTTCAATAGATATACAATAACTCCTACAAGCATAATAAGAACTATTGGTAAAACATAATAACCGTTGATATGGAGAATTATATAAAATAAATTTTCTATTGAATCTTTAAGGTTTTGGAAAAAATTGTTGGTAGTTAAAAAATTTTGATTATTATTTAATTGTTTTAGAAATTCGTTGGTTATAAAAAAACCATGGCGTATTTCAAACAAAATTTGGGGAGAAATCGCAACAAGGAAACCTAGAACTATTTTAAATAAATTAACAAACCTGTTCCGAAAGATTGTAAAGACTATTATTGCGATTATTTGCGAAACTGCGATGTAATGGAGCTGAAAAAGAATCCCGGCGGAAAATCCGATTAAAAATATCGCCAAAAAACTCTTGGAAATTTTTTTTATTAATAAGAAATAAAAAAATATACCAAGAGCCGAGAAGAAGGGAATCATGTGGGGGTTAGATGGAGCTCTAGATTGATCTATCAATAAGGGGTTAGATGCAAAAAGAAGACTGGCAATAATGGCTACAGGCTTAGCATAAAATTTGGTAGCTACTAAGTAAATTAACAGCAGAGTAAAAATCGAAAGGATAACTGTTAAAATTGCAGGTCCTATCGGATCATAGTTGGTAAAAAATAATGAGGGAGCAATAATGTAATAATATGCCGGCCCAAGAAAAAGTTGGCCAATATTATTGTAAGGACCAATTTTCGGACCAAGTAAGGTGAATTTCTGATCAACAATCATTCTTTTTACAATTAAAAAATCGTAACCTTGGTCACCCCCAAAGGTAGTTAGTGTTTCAAGTCGCCAAAACCTTATAAAAGCTGCGGCAATTATTATTAAAATAATCAGCCAGTGTGAAAAAACAAATTTCTTCAAATTCACTTGTAAAATTATATATCAGCAGTATCTAACGAAGCGAGGTGAAGCTGAGCTTAGAGTCTCCTTCTTAATTTATAATAAACTTTCTTGGCAGGATTTTCCTCAATCAAAGTCTGATAAATCCAGAATCTTATATCTTTCGCAGCACGAGAAAATTCTTTTAGTGTATGTTTAAGAAAATTATCCGGTGTTAGATCCTTAAAATTTTCTTTTCTTTCCCAAACTTTAGCAAAAAAAACCAACATATAAAAAGACTGAAAAAGTGAAAGGACCAACCCGTGGAGACCGTCTTTATACCCCTTCTGGAAGAAAAAAGTCTTAACAAAATCGTTTATCGGCCAGCGAATTGCATCGTACCAGGCGATATTTTTTTCCTCTCTTAAAAAATTTTCTGTTTCTGATTCTGTATAAGTTTTATCAAGTTTTTGGATAAACTGGGAAACTGTTTCGTAATTGTGATGGATCATGGGACTCTCAAGCTGGCCGACATTTCCAGAAACTTCAAGTTTTTCGTGAACATGCTTTAGCGGAAACTTTCCTTTGCCTTTTTTGAACAGGCGCAAGTTTAGATCGGGCCACCAGATAGAGTTTTTAATCCATTTGCCAAAGATAATGTTCTTGCGAGGAATTTCGTATCCCGAGAAATGTCTATCGTTGATTTTAGATCTAATTTCGCCAGTTAATTTGGGTGTTAATCTCTCGTCCGCATCTAATGATAGAATCCAGTCACCAGCAGCTTTTTCAAAACCGAAGTTTTTATTTTTGTTGAGCATCACAGGGTCATTTTCTCTTACAAAAATCTTTGACGTGTACTTTCTTGCAATCTCTACGGTTTTATCGATTGAGGAATTGTCGATAAATATTATTTCGTCTGCAAGGTCCTTTACGCTTTTAAGACAATCTTCAATTTTTTTTCCCTCGTTAAATGCAGAAATAACCACACTAATTTTGCTCATCTATTCTTAAAAACAATTGAGTCAATAATAATTTTAGCATCTTCCAGTAGATGTCTTTTAAAAATAGCCAACGAAAGTGCTAAATAAATTATTATCCCAAGAAGTATTACGAAAACCAAACTTATAATGTTTTGCGCCAGATTTTGCTGAACGGTGTGTACAATTAAAAACATAGCGACCGACGTTAGAAGAGGCCCAAAAATACTCCTTCCTACAGATATGGGGATTTCCTTTTTAACAAGATAGATTGTAACAAGTGAGGTTGATGCAACAACTGCGGAAGCAATACCTACCCCAATAAAGCCGAATCTTAAAACCAAAGGTATTGTCAGAATCCATGTCGAGGTCGTCCAAAACATCATTAGCTTTAAAACTATTTTAGGCCGGCCGGTGGCAAAAAGGACATTGGTAAAAGTCGTGGAGATTGCTGAAAAAATACTATTGACTGCAAATAGGTAAAGCAGGGGCAAGGCAGGTTCCCATTTTTGATATCTGGGAATTACTTCGATCAACTTTGGAGCAATTGCAATCACCCCAAAGACAGAGGGATAGACAAGATACGTAACAAAAAATAATGATTTCTCGATTGCCTTACCCAAAGCTTGCTTATGCTCCTGTAGTCTTGAATAAGCAGGAAAGGTAACCCTGTTGACACTGTCCATAAAAAACCTCAGCGGTAAAAAGGCGAATTTCTGCGACCAACCGATGTAACCAATCTGGCTAAAAGTAAGGATCTTTCCCAAAATTACAATCAAAAGGTCATCTTTTAAGAGGGCAAGAATACTATTGAGTTGAAATGGGATCCCAAAGGAAGTAAGTTTTTTTGCTATATTTTTTTCGAAACTTAAAGCCGGTTTCCAGGGAGCAAGAATGTAAATTACGGTTAAACCAGCAACGCCTCTTATTAGAACAGCCCAGGTAAAACTTGATATACCAAATCCAGAAATAGCCAAGAAAACTGCTGTTGTATAAAAAACAATGTTTTCGGCAATCTGGGGGATAACAAGTTTCGTAAAGTTTAATTTTCTTTCGAGGATAATGGAGGGGATAGTTTTTAAAGAAGATAGCAAAAGAGAAAAAATCAGGATCCTTATAAGCCATAATCCTTGATTATCAAGATTGTAAAAATCGGCTATTGTTTTTGAAAAAATAAAACCCAAGAAAACGAGAGTGAGAACAATAGTTTGCTGAATAGTAAAGGTGGTTGATAAATCTTTTTGATTTAAATCTTCTTTTTTTTGGATAAGAGCGGCGGCTAGTCCTACGTCCGAAAAATATACGAATATATTAATTAGGGCTGAAACAAAAACGTAAATTCCGTAAGTTGGTTCATCCAAAATAATTGTAAGAATGAAAACCGCCGCATAGGTAAAGATTTGAATAAAAAGGGTTCTTAGTGTAAAGGTAATTACGCCAGAGATTGCCTTTTTCTTAATAAGCTGAATGTCTAATTGGTCTTGAGTGTCTGCCATTTTTTAAAAACAAATATTGATAGTACTGATATCGACAACAAAGAAATCAAATTACCAAGTGTCCTTATAAGCGTGTTATTAAATTCTAACGAAATTACGTGAATTCCTTTGGGAACTTCAAAAGTTATTAATTTCAATCGATTGTTATCGTCTATTTTTATTCTCTTCCCATCAACCGCTGCCCCCCAGCCGGGAAAATTGAATATGTTCGCTTTGACTTGAGCATCGGTTTCGGCTATGGCTGTAAATTCAACACTTGAGGGTGTCTCCTTCAGGTTCTCTACTGTAGCTTTTCCGTTTATAACTTCTATTTTTTCCTCTGGAGTATCGTCTTTTGTAATTTTAACTATATTAGTCCCTAATTCACTTTTTGTAAGTTCTGCTCCTTTGGGCAGGTACTCAAAAGAAGATGATGAAACATACCAATTGATTGTTTCAGGAGAAGTTGCAGATTCATCAGTCAGATCTAATCTATACGACTGGGGCTTAAAAAGTTTTAAATTTACTATTAACAAAATCAAAACTAATATCAGGAATCCGTAAAATCGCAATATGGGTAATCTTAGAAATTCTAAAAAGGTTCCGGCTAAGAATGAGCTAAAAAGCGCTGTAAATATCAAGAATCTCCAGGGAAACTGTAAGTACTGAAGAGGTGATATTAAATCCCAAATTGCTTTCGAATAGAAAGTTGTCATGAAAGCAGAGAAGAGAAAAAGCAGAAAGAAGACGGTTGGCAGTTTAGAGTTGACGGTTGGCAGTTTAGAGATGCCTTTATTTTTTAAAAAAATGACAAGAGATAAAAGCACTGCAGCAACTGATACTAATACATGGAGTTTCCCAATCTTGAAAGAGATTCCATCTGCAAGACCTGCGGCTGACCCTCCAAAGCCCCACATCCAATTCCATAATTGCTGTGGATAGACGAAATGAATTTTGTAATTAGCTAGATTAACCAAAAGCAGGTCATCAACGATTGTAAATTTTTTCTCGAAAAGTGCCGGTAGCCAAAAAAACGCAGAGAGGCCGAATGAGTAAACAATTGACAATAAACAATTGACAGCTAACGGTTTTTTCTCTGGAGATCTCCAAATCAGAAACAAAAGATAAAAGGGCAAAATGAACATGAAGGGAAGAAAAATAAGATTGTGGGTAATCATCAAAAACGCCAGAAAGAGTGAAGATAAAACCAGATAGATACTTTTGTTGGTTGCCGCCAGTTTGTAGAATGACCAAAGAATCAAAGGCAGCCAGACAAAAGAAAAACTTTCAGCAAGAGCCCCTCTTACATAAATATCTAGAGCCCGATATGGAACTGCCATATAAAATACAGCGCTTGAAAGTGATGGCAGTCTGCCAAAAAATTCTTTGGAGAATATGTACATCGCTATGCCTGAAGCAAAAATAGATAAGAAAAATACAATTTTTACACTGTTGATAAGCCCGAACCCAACGTTGTGAAAAATATCACCCAAGGCATAAACCAAAGGCGGATAGAAAACGAATAGTGGATACCCAAACCCAAAACCCAATCCGTCTACCCATCTTACCGGAAACTGGCCGGATTTTAATGCTTTGTCAAAAACAAACAATCGGGCTATCTGTTGATCGTCGTGAATAACAAAAAGACCCGGTTTAAAAAGAGGTAGGGACAAAATTATGGACACTAGAAAAATCAAAATCAGAATTACTAAATTATTTCTCATTTGGGACAAAAACATAAACCGGGAGATTAAACCCTTTCTGAAAATCTCTAATCAATTCATACTTATTATAGTAGATAAAAAGAGTAGAATCATCGTAAATAGCTCTTGCGAAATCATGGCCGGAAAGAGCCTGTTTTTCCCAGTGACTATTAAGAGAGTATAAAATTGTCGAATTCGACCTTGGTTTTGAGAAGCTCTTTTTTAGATTAGCGTTCGCATCGAATGCAGTCTTTTGTGCACCAATCATCCATGAATTCGATCTGTAAAACGAAACTGTTGTATGGGAGGTAATTACCCAGATTAATAAAATAGGCACAAATAGAATCGTCACCCGACTAGTAATAACGAGATAGGCTATTAAAAAATAAACACCTACGGACGCTAGCGTTAAGTACATTGTGAAAGTATGGTTGGGTAAAACGAGTACTGGCAAAATGCCGACAAAAAACCAGAAGATAGAAAATATCAATATGCGAATATTAAGAAGCAATCTCTGCTTAAAAATAAAGACTAGGGGAACGACTACTCCTAAGGCTAAAATCCAGAGAGTGCCTATAAAACTCTTGGCTGTGAGCCACCAATAATCAAGTAAAAATTTGTTATTAAAAAAGATCAAGTTATCAATTATCTGCTTTTTAAACTCTTCAGGAATATTGAATGACCAGAGTATATACCAGAAAAATGCTTTTGCCGACTCGAAATTTAACACAACTTTATATTCCAAAATATTTGGTACTTTAATTAGAAGTAATCTTAAAAGCAGGTAAGTAATCGTGATTAAAATGAATGGTAGAAATTTTACTAATGATCTTATAAGAGTATGTTTTTTTACGAAGAAGTAGTAAAAACCAATGATTACCGGCCAGGTTACTGAGAATTCGTAAGAACCGATAGTTATTAGAAAACTGCCAATAGTTAGTAAATAATATCTTTTTGCTCCGGTTTCCTCGTGTTTCAAAAAAAGTAAGGCAGTTGAAAGCCAAAAGAATGTTCCAATAATATTGTATGCTGCTGCAATCCATGTGATCGACATGAAGTGAATCGAGGAGGTGAGCCAAAGTGAACCTGCAAAAAGACCAATTCGATCATCCGAAGTAACTTTGTTTACCACTTTTACAATTAAAAAAAATGTCAAAAAGAACAATAGAAAAGTAATTAATCTATATCCAACGGGGTTTAATCCGAATATTGAGTATGAGATAAAAAAATAATTTTGGAGACTAACTGGCCTGTATGCAATTATATCGCTTCTGAATTTAAAAAAACTTAAATATTCTGAAAGATTGCTTGCCTTAGAGATATTAATCTCAAAAAAATCATCCTGAAAGAAATAATAATCAAGACTTTGTCGGTAAAGTAAAAAAGCAATTGCGAAAAAAATGAGTATTATAGAAAAAAATTTAAGCCTAGTTGAAGATATCATCTAATATTTTAACGTTGGGGAAATCTCATAAAATTGGGACTGCTTTGGCAAGTCTACTCTTTCAAGAAAATTTGCGTAAAAACTTTTTAGACTAGAATCATTATAAATTACTTGCATTGCATCATTGTAATTTAACGTCTGCCTAACTGTGCTTATATCCTTCAGTGAAAATTTATGCCGGACATTGAAATCAAGATCGCCAGGCCTGAAAAGGAAGACTGCTCCGCCTTGGGGATTTGTTACGGTCTTTTTAGTAAAGTCAACGTAGGCTTTTGAAATCGCCTGCTCGTTCCTCACCCAATGAGTAGCCCGTGTAAATCTAAAATTGTAAAAGGCTACCCATATCCATAAAACCAAAAGAGCAAACAGATAAAGATGTGGCGCCTTTTTTATCGATTGTAAAATTATTAATATTAATCCGATGCCCGCAAAACCAAGATATATCGGGTAAGAATGATTTACTAAAGGCAAAACAGGAGCAAGACCTAATACCAAGAAAACACAACACCATGAATAGAATTTGATATTGCCATTTAAGGTTTTGAGAAATAGTTTTAATAAAACGAGAAAAAGAAGAGAAACCCCAAGTGAAATTTGCCAGAATTGGGTTATGACTTTAATCGACTGGGCAAGCTGGCTGGGAAAAATTAAAGATTTAAAGCTTTCGGGGAAACCTAACGCCCAAAAAATGTACCAAAAGAGATTATTCACTATTTGAAAATTTATACTCAAAGCATAATCCCCTTTTGCCGGTATAGGGAACATCAAAAATCTCAAAATTAGGTAAAAAATATCGATCAATAAAAATGGTAAAAGATACTTAAAAAACTTCATTTTCCCGTTAATTGCAAGATACACAAACATTATCAGGGGCAAAACTAGGGTTAATTCCGAAGAAGCCATTGCAAGAGCAAAAAAAATAAGACTTACCCAAAAATTAGAAATTTTTTTATATTTCAGTAGTCTCAGAAGAAAAATCAGAGATAATACCTGAAAAAGAGGCCCGATAATATAAGAGGTTGTCGACAGCCAACTTAAGCTAACGAAATGAACGGGCCAGGTTGCATAAAGAAAAGCACCTATAATTGCTAGCCTGCGGTTTAGAGTAAGCAATGAAAATAGATGGTAGACTGCAACAATGAGAAGTAGAAATATTAAAAAAGAAGTAAGATGGAATCCTTGCGGGTTGAGCCCAAACAACAAATAGTTAAATTTAAAAAAAATGGGCATGGAAAGCGGCCGCCAGTAAATAATGTCTGTTCTAAACTCAAAAAAAGAAGCAAGACTCCCCGTCCTTATCCAATTTAGAACAAACCAGTCGTCCTGAAAAAAATAGTAATTGAGACTTTGATAAAAGAAGAAAAAGCTAATGGAACAAATGGATAACAAAAAAATCTGTACTTTTAGATTCCTTAGAAATTTAATTGCTCTTTGGGAACCCATGCAGTTTTTTGTTGAGGCCCCAAAAATACCACTTAAGATATTTTGGCAACCATTTTGCAAGATAAAAACGGGATTCTTTAGTCAAATATGTCCAGGTAGTCGGTACTTCAGTTACTCTAAATCCCGAAAAATGCGCTTTTACTGTTAATTCGATTGCTAGTTCAAATCCACCGTCTGACTCTATCTTTATTTTTTGTAAAAATCTTTTGGAATAAAGTCGAAAAGAATTTGTGGCATCGTGAGTCGGTAGCCCCACTAAATAATGGAGGCTGATGCCAGCAATTCTGGAGAGAATTTGTTTGACAACCGGCCCCCCAATTTGATGTCCTCCTTCCATGTAACGCGATGCCGCGATTACATCGAAGCCTTGATTAAACTTTTCCATCATTGTGTTTAGAACTTTTGGATCATCGGTTAAATCTGCCATCATTACACAAACAGCATTTCCTTTGGCTTTCGCAAGTCCTGTCTTCAGAGCATTTAGCGCTCCCCTGCCATATGTGTTTTTAACAAGCTTTACGTTCGGAAATCTTTTTTGAAATTTTTTTACTGGAGAAATGGTAGTATCCTCATTCATATCATAGATTATTAGCAATTCATGGGGAATTTCGACTGATGTTTCAACTCTTTTTATGGTCTGCCTTATCACTTTGCCTTCATTGTAAACGGGCATGACGATTGATAATCTCACGATTCTCATTTTAAACAGCGTTTTGAATGGAGTCAAAGAAAGAGTTTGGTTATATATCGCGCCATTTGGCCTCGAAGATTTCACCCAAGCCCTCTACCGGTCGTTTAGCGAGATGATTTTCGAGAGATTTGATAGTAAAGATGATTTTATTGGTTCTGAAAACGTTCCAAACGTCGCAAACTACACAGGTTTTGGAAACAAGCTTTCTGACTTTGGTTATATCCATCTTTTTATAGAAGTCGTGATTGGTGGCAAGAAAAATCAAGTCGGCACCTTTTAGGGTTTCTGAGAGGTCTTTTTGGTAGCCGGCAACATAAGGGTCATGCAAGAAAACTCTGGCCCTCTCACGCTCCAGGGCTTTTTTGACTTTGAAGGCCAGCGATTCGCGAATATCGTCTATTTCTGCTTTAAAAGCCAAACCTAAAATTACTGCCTTTTTACCCTGAAGCCTAGTACGTTCTCTAACTTTCTTGATCAAGAACAAAGGAATTGATTCGTTTATTTTCCAACTGGTAGCAATTAAATCTGCAAAGGGCACGTCGCCTATCAGAAAGAATCCGTCTTTAAAAAGACAAGGGCCGCCTGTTAAACCTGGCAGGGCCAGTCCCCCTCTTTTGTAGTTTCTATTCACCAAATCTACTATTTTGTAAATGTCTCTGTGATTGTTTCCGGCCAAAATCATAAACTCGTTGGCTATTGCAAAGTTGATATAACGATACATGTTAGTAAAAAGTTTTGCTAACTCCGCTGAAACCGAATCTGAAGTATTTACTTCAATTCCCAGATTTTTGAAGAAATCTGCGGCCTTTTGAGCAGAATTTCTCTCGGCTCCTCCGATTATTTGAGGAATTTCGGCAAGTTCGGCCAATGAGCGTCCCTCCGCAATCCTCTCCGGACAAAATGCCAGATAAAAATTTTGGCCAACTTTAAAGCCCTCCTCTTCAAGATACGCCTTGACATAATCAGTTGTACCAGGCGAGACTGTTGATCTAAGTATTAAAAGCTGCCCTTTTTTAAGGTATGGGCGTGCTACTGCCAGGGCTTTGTCAATTTGCACGAGCGAGGGATTCATGTTTTCGTCAACCGGGGTTCCGAGGGTGAGAATTATGACACGGACTTTGGCAATGTTTGAAAAATCCGTGGTGACTTTAAATGACTTGCCTATATATTTCTCCAAAAGCTGTTGAGACCCCTCTTCTATAAAAGGCATTCGCATGCGGGAGAGCAGATTAATCTTTTGGGAGTCTACATCTATGCCATATACGCTATGACCCTTGTCTGCCAAAAATAGGGCCAGCGGTAAACCGACTCTACCGACACCGACAACAGCTACCGGCGGTTTTAAATTTTTCCTTGCTCTTTTTGGGTTTTTAGCCAATGAACTACCTCCTTTAGTCCAGTTTCAAATTTTACTTCCGGTTGCCAGTTTATCATCTTTTTTATTTTAGTAATATCCGGTACTCGTCTTTTGATATCGAACTGGAATCCTCTTACATATTTAACTCTAAGTGATTTTTTAATACCCATAATTCTCCACAGCAGTTTTGCCAGATAGATCATTTTTATTTCCTCATCACTACCTATGTTGAAGGTTTGATTTTCCCCTTTGTCGCTAAGAGCAACCTGGATAACGCCATTTGCGATATCTGAAACATGAGTAAAGCATCTAGTCTGCTGGCCATCTCCCAGGAGTTCCAATGGGTACTGTCCGTTAAGAATTTTGCGCACTAAATCCGGTATGACATGAGCATAGCCGACCTCTCTTTCCGGAAATTCGTTTATGCCATACGCATTAAATGGTCTGCATATCGAATAAGGCAATTTGTATTGATCCCAAAAGGCATGGCAATACCATTCGCCTATCAACTTCGAAAAACCATATGACGTTACTGGCGGTGGAATTCTTTTGATATCATCCTCTTTCGAGGGAAAAGATTTGGTCGACTCGAAAACCATGGACGACGAAATATAAACTATTCTTTTGACTTTACTTTTGGCCGCTGCCTCGAAAGTGGAACTGTAAATTTTGTTGTTTTCAGAAAGAATAGTTGCCGGATATTTATGAAAATAACCGATTCCGCCTATTTTGGCGGCTGCGTTTATAACTATATCTATACCTTTAAAGATCTCAGAAGTGTTATTAGTATTTGTCAGGTCGACTTTTTTAAAATCCGCCCGCTTGTCAACAGAAGCGTCTTTCTTGGAAAGATCATCAGCAATTCTGACATAGAAATTGCGCTCTAGAAGTTGTTTGACTATCTCGCTTCCGATAAAGCCGGCGCCTCCTGTAACCATAAATTTAATTTTGTTCATTTGTCAGATGAATTTAGGCTATCTATTTTGATCCCTTCTTAACCATAAACGATACCCGCTAAGTGCTACAATCAATATCGCAATGAGGGAAATATACTCGCTAAATCTGTGCATTGGTGAACGAGTGTAATTGATTATAACTTCATGAACCCCAGGTGACAACTTAAAAGTGATAAGTCCCGAATTGTTTACATAATCAATTGGGATTTTTTGACCTTCTGATTTAACCTGCCAACCGGGAAAATAGATTGTATTTACCTTGACTTGCGACTCACCTGAACTTTCTATTCTTACCCGATATCGACTATGTTTGATAGTCGACTCTAGAATCTTTGCGTTCCCTTGCACTATTTCAATTTTGTCCGTCGCACGCTTTTGAGGTTTTTCTTTCACCCATAATGGGAGATATTCATCTTGAACTGTTGTTGAGTCTTCGTTGGTTGTATAAAAACCGTCTCCCCTATTTACAAACGCAGAAGGTTTTGTATAGAAAATAGTTGAAATGATTGCTGCTGCAACAATCAATAAGACGGCAACTCGCGGTTTCTTGATATTCTGAATAATAAATGCAGAAAAAAAGGCAGAGGCAAAAACTGTTACCGACAAAAGCCTCCACGGAAATTGAATAACATCTACATAGGGGATTTTCTGCCAGATTATTAATGACGGTTTGGTCATTAAGAAGATGCTGATGGCAACAACTATCAGCATAAAATCCACAACATGATTTCTATTTTTTTTGGCAAACCTCAGAAAGATCGCTGAAACAATCACTGCCTGTGATACAAGGCCGAGTTGAGGTGAAAATCCGCCTATACCGGGTCTTGGCCCGTAACCCCAGGTCGGAATAATCAGGTGTTTAATATTAACGAGATGGTCCGATATATTAGCAACTTTTATTTGAGAGGCGCGTACATATTGAAGATCGTAAAGCGCAGGTAACCAGAAAAAGGCCGAGACTAAAGCTCCTCCAAGAAACGCAGCCGAAATATGCAATCTTTTTTTGGGTAATGACAAAAGTGAAATTATCCATAAAAGCGATACAAATATAACAGCAATCACATTATGTGAAAGAATTAAAAGAGCAATAACGATCGTCAAGATTGGTAAAAAAAAATTTTTACCCTCTTTTATTTTGAAAAGACTGCCAAGAATAAGCGGAATAAACAAAAAAGCAAGATTCTCCCCAATTGAGCCCCTAACATAAAGGTCAACGAAGCGATACGGAACAAAAAGGTATAAGACAGCGCCGGTAAAGGCAGCATATTTAGTAAAAACTTGAGAAAGTGCCCAGTACATGGCAATGGAGGAAGCAATTGTAGAAACAGCAAAAATTATTTTGACACTATCGACAAAACTTACGCCTAAAAGTTTCGGCACTTCGGACAAGTAAAACGGCAACGGATAGAGAAAATTCAAAACCGGATAGCCGAAATTGCCGTTAAGTCTATCAACAAATCGTACGGGAAACTGACCGTCGACAAGCGTTTGATGAAAAGCAGTAAATCGAATTACCATCCATTCGCCGTCATGACTTTCGAAATAGCCCTTTTTAAAAAACGGCCAGACGGCAATAAGTGACAGCAAAATTACTAAAATCAGGTAAGAATACTTCTTTGTAATAATCATTTCTATGTTTTGTCAGCTTTCCACTTCGGTTATTTAAATAATTAAAGTGAGTTTAAAAGCCTACGTTATTTAAAACTCTTTCTTTCGCCAAAAGATGAGACTGCCGATTAACAGCCCACCGATCGAGGCTAAAGATACTGCTGACCCCATTTTGAAAGACTTCGGTTCATAATTGAAACGGACCGAATGGAAGCCGCTAGGCACAGCCACTCCTCTTAAGGCATAATGGGCTCTCAAAAGAGGAGTTTTCCGGCCGTCAATTGTTACCTGCCAATCCGGGTCATAGGTATCAGAGATAAAAAGAAGACTATTATAATCGGATTCAAAATCGATAACAATTTTATTCGGCTCGTAATTTAAAACTTTAGGGACTGTGATTTCAGAAGCCAAATCGGTAATCTGAATGGGTGGTTCCTGCTCAAGAATTAAAGTCTCCAAATTAAAATTAGAATCATAAATTTTATTGATGATTTCTTGATCGTTTTTAGCAACATGATACTTGGTGGTCATAAATATTCTGGGCAATGCTGTTTCCCTTAGGTAAACCTGAAACTTATCGTATTGCCAAAACCCGCTGACTTTGTCATTTGGAAATCTTTCGTAATGCCAATCTAAACCTGTTTTGGGATTATCCTCCTTATCCAATAAATATTTGACGCCTAATAGATCAAACAATCTTCTACGGTAGCCGTTTTCCTCATTGGGAACGACGGCATCGGACCTCAAATATGTTTCTGGGACTTGACCTGAGAAACTTGAAGCTAAAAGTTCTGCGTATCTTGAGTATCTTAAAGTATCGTAACCCTCAACAGCATAGACTTGATAATGAGTTGGAAAATTGAAATCTATATGAGCAGTTCCTCCACCGTAAAAACGGTCTATTCCCGCATTATTTTTTAGCCAGTAAAATAGTGGGTGATCCGGAAAAATAAATTTCTTTGGGGCGACAGGTAAGAATTTGTTTGTATAATAAATGCCACCCATAAGAACCATGGTAAAAATTCCCAAGATATAAATATATTTGAATATTTCTTTTTTTAGTTTCATTAATTTTTGTGCTCTTTGCAAAATTAAAATGCCTAAAGGTATTGCTAAAAACATTCCGGTTGGCAGAATTAAATTTCTCCGTGTCACTGCAAGATTGATAAGCCATGTTTCTTTGGGTTGTAAAAAATACTGACCGGATATTGCAAAGATCCAAAGCAGCAAATATACCCCTGCAATAGGAATCAAAAATTTCAAAAATCGCCTAAGGTATCCCTTATTTTGAAAATTTTTAATCAGATCTTCAAAACCAAACGCAGCCAGGATAATTAAGAAAAATATCGAAATCGAAATAAATCTGGAAGGTGTTGTTGAGTCTATAAGTGGAAGCCTAAAAACCTTTATTACGTAAGTTATCGGTCCATTAACGGCAGACAATATGAAAAATAAAGAAGTGATTGTTGCAAATATTACGAATTTATATTTTCTTAATTTATATATTGCCCATAAAGCAAAAACCAATGGAATTACACCAAAATAAGGGGTAAAATCCCCATACGATTGACTCCAGAAATTATTGTTTGCCGGATGTCCGAAAAAATCACTGGCAAAAAAAGTTATTAGGTTTTTAAAAGGCATGATCCCTAAGTCGAAGGCGTAAGTAGAAAATGGAAGGGATATCGGGGAAAGTTTATAAAAGTGATAAGTTGGTACTAGCTGAACAGCGACCAGCAAAAAGGAGCTTATGGTTATCAATGCTAGCCTAAGTAATCCTCCCTGACTAAATTTGAATTTATACAACCAATAAATCAAGGCAGAGATGTAGAGATATATCGTTGTTTGAGGATGTCCCGCAAGAATTGCCATTGATAGTGAAATAGTCATCAATAAGGCAAATCGTGTTTTTGATTTTTCATGGTATTTGTTTATTGAATAAATTATTAGTGGTAGCCAAATGTAGCTGTGGGTAACATTACCGTTTTCCATCCATGTAATAAGATAACTGGAAAGCATAAAAGCGACTGCTCCAAACAAAGACGGGATTTTTGAAATGCTGAAACTTCTTATGGCTAAATACATAAAAATACCTCCAAGAAACGGCTGCAGCACAATGAGTAAAATCCAGGCGTTTTTGGGGTCTGTTAGAAAATAAAAACCAGTCAGCGGGTAAAACACGCTCGACTGAAAATTAGCCAAAAGGGGCTGGCCGGAAAATGTGTAAGGATTCCAAAGTGGAAATTCTCCTTTTTTAATTTGATTTAGCGCAAATTCTTTCCAGGGGTAAATCTGACGGACGCTATCTGCACCTATCAGTTCCTTGTGTGTAGTCCATGGATTGTAACCTTCCCACCCGCCTGAATACCAAGGGAAGTAAAAGGAAACTAACAAATCGCCAGGTATTGGATAAAGATCTTTCAAAAATATTTTGAAAAAAATAAGACAGGTAATCGCGAAAATGGCGAGTATAGGCATAATTTTTAGAAAAAAATTTTTTTTCATTTAAGTTTTCTGACATGACTCTTTATGACTATCAAAAAAACTGTGATAAAAGCTGGAATAAAAAGAACTGTTTGAATAAAGCCGAGCGTTTGCGGCTGTGACCAGTCGCCGTAAAAAAGAAAAGGAAGGTAGCGCAAGCTTGCTCCTATAGAAAAGGCCAGAGCAATCGTTATCAATTTTATATTAGGCAAAAGAGCAACTATTGGGAGGGTCCAAAAAAGATACCACGGCTGGAACTGGACCTGCGTGGCTCCCGACGACACAAAAGGGACACTGATTCTAAATGTGGAGAATACAAAAGTGAAGATGGTCATTGTTATCAAGCTTAGCATAACAACCCGTTTGGCTGATCGGCGGAAGAAAATTAACCAGGGTAGATTAAGTATCGATATATATTTAACAAAGACCCCTATTAAGAGGGCAACATACGACCCTACAGTCTTTTTAAGAGTCAAAAGATAAATTGGCATTATTATAAAAGTTGCTAGGACGACATCATTGTGAGCATTGGCGACGCCTTCGATCAGCAGTAAAGGGTTTAGGGCATAGAACGCTGTACCCAAAAGGACTTTTCCTGGATTTAATTTTTGGAGGATTTTATAAATTAGATAAGAGTTTACTAGGTGAAAAATACTTATAAAAACCTTGAAGGCAAAAAAATTGAGTAAAAATTTACCAAAACCTAATACTGCCGGGATAAGTGACATGCCAAGCCACATTGGGCCATACGGTGAATATCGATGGACCCAGCGCATGAAACGTAACCATTCGTCCTGAGGAAAATCCAAAGGTCGATGAGTATAGGGACTGGCATGATAATTGAGAATAATCTTGGCATCAAAAAGATAATTGAAAAGATCGGAAGATAAAAAGGGGTAGGCAAAAATCAAAACAGCAGTATTTGTAGCTATAGCTAATTTTAAATACTCCTTTGTTGTTTTTTTTCTGTTCAATAACCATAAATTGAATATGAAAAATAAAAAAGCAATTATTATAAACACCAGATAGAGAGATGTCGCTAGCGGTCTATTAAAATATCCAAGTTTTTGCATTTGGCTTATAAATGCTAGGACGAGGTGGTTTTGGGATAAAGTAAGATTAAGATCTACGTAGGCATAAGAAAAAACTGTTACGAGACCGTAAAGTAGTAAGTTTACAAAAAGTAAAAATTTCTCAAAATTTGACACAAAACAAGCTTTCTTATTTTACTATTTTAGAACCTTGATCAACACGTAGTCTTGATGCTCGGCTATAAGTTCATACCTATTTTTCTCAATATTATCCAAGTTGAGTCTCCAGCCTTCAGTTAATAATAAAAAAGGTTTTTTCCCAAAAGATATAATACCCTTAAGACTGTTTCTTGGAAACGGCTCACCTTGTACATGATAAACTTTTTTCTGTGAATAAAAGACAGCACCCGGCAGGAAAAATTCATTGTCAAGATATAAGGTTTCTGGCCGCATCCTTGCTGCCGTTGCGGTATACGCTAAACCACTTGTTGATTTATCAAAAAGTTTAATCTCGTCTCTAAATTCGTAAATTTGCTTAAGTGATAAAGCCAAAATTAAGCAAATAGTAACTGCAGAAGCGATCGCTGTTTTATTTTTACGGATAAAAATAACGAATTTTTTAGGCAAAAAGTTTTTATTTAGAGTAACAACTTTTAGGGAGTAAAAAAGTATTTGATAAAGTGAGAATGCAATAAAAATCCCAAGTATAGGATAAAGGGGGATTAGATGCCAAATTTCTGTTTTTGAATTTGTTAAAAAACCGAATATAAGGATTAAAAACCAAATGTATAGCACAAAAAGTATCGGGGTTTTAAATAGAAATGCTACTGATCCGACAAGAGCAATTAGGGCGGGATAAAACCATTCTAGAATTCCATAATGCAGATAGACAAAGGTCAAAGAAGAACCAATCTCTTCAAAATTTGGTTTCACCTTAAACTCTGGTCTTAATCCAACATTTATCAAGTGATTTAAAAAATTCAAGCCGTAAACTTTGATATTTATAACTAGCCATGGGGCTAAAATTAATGAAAATAAAAAAACCCCTATTAAGGTTCTTTTAATTGGGGCTGATTTATTTTTAATAAACGTAAAGATTAATATAATAAGAATCGGAGGTAAAATAGTCAGCCCAATGACTGACTTAGTTAGCAACGAAAAGGCAAAAGATATCGCAAACGGATAGACCCAGTTTAAGTTGTTTCTTATCTTAACGGCACAATAAAAGGTAAATAAATAAAAAAAGATAAAAACAGTATCTAAATTACCAGATCTTGCCCTTAAGATAAACCAGACGGAGGAAAGTAACATTAAAGCCGCACCCATTCCAATGATCCGGTTAAAGAGGTTTTTACCAATAAGATACAAAGTTATAACCGAACCAAATCCCGCCAATGCTGAGGGAAAGCGGGCAGCAAAATCTGTCACCCCAAATACTAAAAATGAGATTGCCATTAGCAAAAATGCCAAAGGCGGATGATCTATATATGGTGATTCGTTAAAATAAAGAATCAGGGGCTGGTAACTTGTTAAAATATTCCTTGCTATCTCTGCGTACCAGGCTTCATCGAAATCAACCAGGCTTGTCGCACCAAGATTGTAAAAAAATAAAGGCGAAAAAACCAGAATGGTTATAATGGCGAAAATATCACTTTTGTATTTTTTAAGAAAATTTCTAACCATTAATTAACTTGGTGAATTTTGACAATTTTAATAAAATGGTCGAATCCAATAGAAACTGTTTTTGCGGGGAAACTTCTTTCGTACTTTATTTTTAAATAATAAGATGGTTCATCAAATCCAAAAACGTATAAGTTTCCACCCCCCTCTTGTGGCCCCTTCCCCAAGGCTTTGAACAAAAAGGGGTAACCGTTATTAATTGCAAGTGGCAAGCTGTAATGTACATTAAATGTGTCTTGGGCGGAATCACGGATAACATAGGTGACCGCTTCTTTTTTAATTCTGTAGTTGATTACACTTTTATAATTTATATTACTTTTAATATTCATGAATAAAAAAAATGTAATAAATATTAAAAAGATAAGAAAATTTTTTCTGATTACAAAAGAAATAATAATGATAAATGGTAATAAGGATTGTAGGAGGTAATAATCTGGAATATGTCCCTTGTAAAACAAGAATCCAAAAACTGGCAAGAATAACCATACAGGAAAAATAAAAAATAGGTTGTTTTTTTTCTTGAGTAGAAAATAGGTTCCTAATACAACAAGGCACAGAATGAATATCAGGAAAATAGTATTTGCAGATTGAAAAAGATAATTGGCAAAAAACGGCAGATTTATATTTCTAACAAGATAAATTGATTTATTGAAATAATTTTGAGAACCTGCGTTCTGGCTTATGAATTTTAGAAAATTTTCCCAAAGAATATTATCGTGCCTAAAATTAAAAATAATTAACGGAAGAAAGTTTAGTAAAAAAGCAGCAACTGCAAGTACAAAATAGAAATAATTTTTCCTTTCTCTTAAGAAAGCCGTTAAAATAAATGCGACGGCAGAAAAAATGAAAACCGGGTTAAAATTTACGGTAGCAATCCCCGCTATGAAAGCCCCTATTATCAAAAAAATACTTTTCCTCCTGAAATATTGATAAATCGAGTACATAAGTCCAATTGACGAAAGAAATAAGAAATAATTACTGTTGACTCCCCACTCATACGAAATTTGAGCAAAGGATACTGAATAAATAATGGTAGAAATAAGAGCAGTCTTTGCGTCGAAAATGCTTCTTATCACAATATATAGAATTGGAATAGTGATAGTTCCTAAAATGGCGTAAAAATAAGGAACGCAATCCGGCAGAAGACTGCAAAACTTGTAGGGGATGAATTGAATCCAATTATGCAAAGGTCCAAGGTAAAATCCTTTGAAAGAAAGCTCTTGCCCTATAAGAGTTACCTTGTGATTTACAAAAAAGTCATATGCGGAATTTGCGGCATACTCCTGATCAAAATCGAAAGGGAATCCCTCACGAATTTTGTAAAATCGCAAGAGTGCACCAGCTAAAATAACAAGTAAAAGCGGAATTGCGCCAACGTATCTATTTATAGATGCCCCGAAGGTCATTAAGGCGAACTTTGACAACATCTCTCAGCATTCTTAAAGAGTCTTTTATTGGGCTAACCCTGGTGGTGGCAACATGATGCCAGATAATTGGTACTTCTTTGATTTTATACCCGTGTTTTTTAGCAATGAATAATAATTCGACATCGAATGCCGTGACGAGTGCCCCCTTAATTCTCTTCCCCTTGCCATAAACCTTAAGTTTTCCAAATAATTCCTTCGCAACATTACTCTTGAAACATTTGAATCCTGCCTGAGTATCCCAAATTCCCCTGACTGCAATAAATTGCACTACAAGATTAAAGACAAGCCCCATTAAGTGCCTATAAAACGGCTCCTTCTCCCTCTTTGCGCCAGGCAGTTGCCTTGAACCTATGACGATATCGTATTCGGGAAAATGAGGCAAGAGTTTTTCAATCTCTGAAATCGGTGTGGCTTGGTCAAAGTCGGTAAAAAGAACAAATTCTCCTTTTGCAGCGAGTACTCCAGTTTTGACAGTTTCGGCCTTACCTTGGTGAGGATTTTTAATTAAACGAAAGTTTTTGTATTTTTTGACAAATTTTTCTGCCAATTGCGAAGTTTTATCCTCAGAACCATCATCAATTATTATTGCTTCATAAGAATAATTCTGTTGATCAAGATACTGCGGAACTTGCGCCAGAAGCCCTTTTTCAAAATTTGGCTCTTCGTTATAGGCGGGAATAACAACAGAAAGGAAGATTTTGTCTGGCATTTAATTATTATATCAGCAGATCGCTTTGGCACACTTCGTCGTGCCAAGAGCGCTCCTCTGATATACTTTTAGCTTACACTAAAATCTGAGGTTTTGCCTATGCGTTGTCAAAAAGCATTTTTAGAAGTGCCATTCTGACGAAGACTCCGTTATGAGCTTGTTCGAAATAAAGGGCTCTGGGATCCGAATCTACTTCTTGGCTTATTTCATCAACGCGCGGTAGAGGGTGAAGTATTAACGCGGTTTTTTTAATATATTTTAGAGCTTTTTTGTCTAAAATATATTTACCTGAATATTTTTTGTAATCTTCGCCTAAGTATTCTTTAGGGATTCTAGTTTGATAAATTACGTCTGCTTTCTTAATTGCTTCTAAGTAATCTTCGGTTTCGGAAAATCGAACTTTTTTGGCGCTAAAATATTTTCTGAAATCGGTTGGGATACGTAAAGATTTCGGTGAAACGAAAATAATATTGACACTCGGATAATTTGCCAATAAATAGGAAAGAGAATGCACAGACCTGTAAACGGACAGTGCTCCTGCCATAGCTATGGTAAACCTGGGATTTTTGACTTTGGAAAAGATAGTGTATAGATCCAGCAACGCTTGAGTCGGATGCTCTCCGCCTCCGTCGCCCGCATTAATGACTGGCACGGTAGAATAGCTAGCCGCCAAGCGGGCCGAACCGATTTTTGGATGCCTAATTACTATAACATCGCAATAATCATCTACGATCCTTATGGTATCCTCGAGAGTTTCTCCTTTAATCGCTGATGAGAATTCCTTAGCGTTTTCTGTTGATATAGTTGACCCGCCTAATTTGATCATTGCCGATTCGAAAGAAAATCTAGTCCTGGTTGATGGTTCGTAAAAAAGCGTGGCCATTATTTTTTTGTTTAGAAAATTCTGATTGTATTTCCCATTCTGGATTTCGTCTGCAATTTTAAAAAGCTTAGTCACCGTATCTTTATCAAATTGCTGTGCCGAAATTATGTGTTTAATTCTCATAGTCTGATTATACTGCTTTATCCACCTTTAACTGCCGGTTTCCCAGCGGGATTGGGTGCCCCTGGCCAGTGAGTAAGCTTAAAAACCTTAATGCCGATTTCGGGTAAGTCCCATTCACCGACTATTTGCGCTCTTCCGAACCCGGCAATTTCCCAAATGGGATGTCCAAGTGGCGCACATGTTCTAGTTTCACAAACTACCAAAAGTTGCTCCGTTACTAATGTTTCAAGCTCGGTTGGACGAAATCCTTTTATTTCTAGAAAATACCTATATGCATGATCGCTATTGTGATCGGCAATCAGCGCAAAATTAAAAGGCTTATCTTCGCTTATTTTTGTCACAAAACCGGAAACGGTTGATGTTTGTTCAATTAATCTATTTGGAGGGTATCTAAAAAGACCATTTGAAACAAAATATGCAACTGTTATGGCAGTTAAAATAAATGTAAAACTTCTAAAAAAAATGTTCTTCCAGAAAACACTAATAACTAAACCAAATAACAGAAAGGGTGCGGGGAACATAAATCCGAAGTAGTAATCAAAAAGCTGGCCAGCATAAAGCCTCGCACCCAGTAAGCCCCCCAAAAACCAGATGATACCTATGGAAAAAATTAGTTTTTTCTCACTAAATTTCCAATTTTTGGCCAGTCCATATATTCCTCCAACTGCCAAAAACCAGTAAAATATCTTCGTGATAATTGTTTTATTGAGCTCTGATATGAATTCCAATAAGATATTACCGGTATTTGAGGCTTGCCAAACCAAATTTATCCTTTTGTAGCCAACAGTTGATCCCCGAGTTATAAATTCCCAGATTGTTTTAAAGTTAGGAAAATTATTTTTAATTTCGAACAATAAAAATGGCAAAACGGTGACAATTGCTCCCGCTAACCCAGCAGCAAGATAAATGGGCCATTTTTTAAAACTAACATTAAAAAACAACACTAAGGTTGAAAGTAAAAATAAAACTGTTGCTAAATAGTGAAGCTGGATAGCGATGCCAAAGCACGCACCGGCAAGAAGAAAATAGATGACTTTTTTCTTTTGGATGCCTTTATAGAGAAAATAGAATAAGAGAAGCGCAAAAAATGGTAATGGGTTGGGATTCCAGGAAGATCTTGAATACCTAACAATAAGCGGGGCTGTTGCGTATAAAAAGCCGGCAAGAATTGCCGGCCAATAGCCCGCAGTTTCTGCAAGAAACTTAAAAAGTAAGAGCACGGTTAAGGCGCCAAATGCCGCCACCATGTATGAGGGTCCTACCGGGTCATATCGCCATAAATATAAGAATGGTGCGCCCATCCAATAATAAATTGGGCCAAGGTAGAAACCGCCTACAGAGGCAGTTGGACCTAAAAACGTTGGCCTTTTTTCCATTATCATCTTTCTCATAACTAGCATATCTCTCCCCTCGTCTCCCAAAAAAACAACATAATCTCTAACCTTCCAAAATCGGAAGAACATGGCAGTTAAAATTAAAATCAAAAAAATAATGAATTTTATTTTCGAATCCGCGAAACCACTGCTTCCCGCTCGGGGATGAAGTGGATGAGAAAACATCCTCCAAAGTCGACTGGTAAGTGAAGATGTCATATTTTTAAATTTTCCAAACTTCATGGGATGCTCCCTGGATTGCAATTAAGATTCTTTCCAGATCAGCAGCGTATTTAAAAGATAGTTTGCGAATAATCCGATAATTACTCCTACTGCCAAGCCGATTTGCTCATGAAGAGAAAGAACTCTGGCAAAAAATAAGATAGAAGTGAGCTGAATTAGTGGGCTGGCAAAGGATGTCGCATTAAATTTAAGAAACCTTAAAAAAATGGAGCCGTCGCGCGAACGATGTTTAAATGTCCAATTATCGTGAAACAGAAAGTTCAAAATTATAGATAGCTCGATAGAAACTATTGACGAAACTAAAAGCCTATCAAGAGTAACTGAAAATACTTTAGGTGCATGCTCGAAGCTGGGAATAAAGCTGAATAGAGGTTTTGCCAGTATTGGCAAGAAATAAATCTCTCCCCTGTTGAAAATTCCCAGCGTTATAGCATTTGTTAAATAACTTGCCACACCGACTGTCAAAAATTTAAAGAAGGTTCTTGAACGTTCAATTCTAACCCTAATGCCAAATTTCAAAACATCCAAGGTGTAGGCAATAATTTTGGCTTTTGAATAGCCCCTTTTGCGGTCTTCGAAAGTTATAGGTATTTCTTTAATCTTTGCGCCAGCTTTGATAGCAGCATATAAAAAAGCCGGTTGAATTATGTAAGTTTTAGCCCTCCATGGAACTTTTGAAAAATCGATTTTTTCGAATAATGTTTTAGTAAAAACTCTGTAGGAATTTGTATATTCAGATAAATTAAACGTACCCCAACTAAATTTACAATAGAGAGCAGAACCCCTTGTAAAGAGTCTCCTGTGCCATCCCAGTCGATTCTTACCACCTTTTGTGAGCCTTGAACCGTTTACTAAATCGAAACCTTTTTTTATGTATTCAACCATTTTAGGTAGCGATGCTGGGTCATGTGACAGGTCTCCATCCATTTGAGCAAGTACATCGGCTTTGAGTCTGTCAATTGAATAACGATGTCCCTTGACGATGCCTACACCCAACCCTTTTTGTTTCACATCCAGGTAGTGCACTTTTGGATTTATTTTGGAGATTCTTTTTACAGTTTCTGCAGTACCGTCAAGAGAGTGACTGTCAGAAACTAAAACGTGCAGATCGAAATCCGGCAGTAATTTGGAAGCTTGGAGAATTTTTTTTATTACTTCTTCTATATTCTCTCCCTCGTTATAGGTAGGGACATTGACCACAAGTCTCATCTGGAATTTTTCTTGAGGAGGTCTATATCTGCCTCGACCATTATCTTGACAAGATCTTTAAAGGTAACTTGAGGCTGCCAACCCAAAATTTTGCGCGCTTTTGTGGAATCACCGATAAGAAAATCGACTTCGGCTGGTCTGAATAATTCCCGGGAAACTTTTACATATTTTTTCCAATTTTTTACGCCAATTACCTCAAAAGCCTCTTGGCAGAATTGGGCAACGGAGTGATTTTCCCCAGTTGCTATAACAAAATCATCTGGAAGCTTTTGCTGGAGCATCATCCACATAGCCTTCACGTAATCTCCGGCAAAACCCCAGTCACGTTTGGCATCCAAATTCCCGAGTACAATATGATCGGAAAGCCCTAGAAATATTCTGGCAACACCGTGGGATATCTTTCTGGTAACAAATTCTAAACCCCTCCTTGGCGATTCATGATTGAAAAGAATGCCGCTTACCGTAAACAAATCATATGATTCTCTGTAATTAATGGTGATCCAATGCGCATATACTTTTGCCACACCATAGGGGCTTCTTGGATGAAATGGCGTCTTTTCATTCTGTGGTGATTCTTTAACCATCCCGAACATTTCAGATGAAGAGGCCTGGTAAAATCTGGCATCAGGCTTTACTTGCCGTAGGGCTTCGAGCATTCTGGTTGCACCCAAAGCGGTAAATTCCCCCGTAAGAACTGGTTGTGACCATGAAGTTGCGACAAAGCTTTGAGCTGCCAGATTATAGACCTCATCGGGCATTGATTCAGACAGAGCCGAAGTTAACGACTGCTGATCTAAAAGATCACCCGGGATGAGAGTTATTCTATCCTCGATATGTTTAATTCTTTCGTAATTTGGCGTTGAGGTTCGTCTTGTCAGACCGAATACTTTATAATTTTTTGACAGCAAGAACTCTGCCAGATAAGATCCGTCCTGGCCTGTTATTCCCGTGATTAATGCTTTTTTTTGTGCCATTTTTTAATTTCTTGCGCTTTTTCGTTCAAACTCAATTGTATCAGATAAGGTTTTTTCTATTGGAATTTCTGGTATCCATCCTGTTTGCTTTCTAAATTTTTCGAAATTGCAATACACTTTTTTTATTTCAATCGGCCTGAATAAATTTTTATTAACTCTTATTTTAATTTTTACTTTCGAAAATAATATCAGTTTTTTAAGAATATCAGCAATTTTGTAAGCTTTTTGCGAACCCAGATTATAAACTTCGCCGGGTTTACCAATTTCAGCGGCTAAGAAGTAGGCTCTGACCATGTCTCGCACATCGGTGAAGTCTCGCCAAACATCCAGATTGCCAACCTCTATTGTCCCGCCGTTATTTTTTTCAAGTGCCGCAATTTGTTCAGCAAACGCTGGTACAACAAAGTGGGGTGCTTGTCTGGGTCCGATGTGATTAAAAGGCCTAACTCTTACAATCTTTAGTTTACTTTGTAAGAAATACTGGAGGCCTAACATGTCCTGGGCTACTTTTGATACGGCATAGGGGGAAACTGGCGCAATGGGAGCATTTTCATCCACAGGTAAATGCTTGGCATCTATATTCCCATATTCTTCCGAAGAACCAATAACCAAAATCTTTGCTTTGGGATTGGTTTCTTTTACGGCATTAAGTAAATATATCTGCGGAAAAATATTATTGGCAAGAGTTTTTTTGGGAGTTTTAAAGCTTTCGGCTGCCGAAGAAACCGCAGCCAAATGAAAAACGTAATCCGGCTTAATATCTAAAACGTGATCTCTTACCTCTTTTTTTTTAAGTATGTTGCATGGTGACAAGTTAAGTTTGTGCTCAATGTGGGCAAGATTTTTAATTGAGTGATCGGGATGAAAGAATCCAAAAATTGTAAATTTTTTGGCAAGAAGGTATTCGGCAAGATGACTGCCGGCAAAACCAGCAATACCTGTGATAAGAACCTTCTTCGAAGAACCTTGATTCCTGACGGAATTTAAAGCTTTTTTCATCGGCCGATTCCCACATATTTAAATCCTAATTGTTTTACCTTATCTATAACGAAAAAATTGCGGCCATCTATAATAATCGGTGTTTTTAGGAGCCTTTTAACAAGTCTTAGATCCAGTTCTTTAAATTCAGACCATTCTGTAATCAAAACCAGTGCGTCACAGCCCGAAAGGGCACTGTAGGCGTCTTTTGCGAATTTGATATTTGGCAAAATCCTTCTGGTGTTTTCCATGGCTTGTGGATCATAGGCGGTTATTTTCGCCTTTAGATCCAAAAGGTGTTTGATAATTTTGATTGCCGGTGCTTCCCTGATATCATCTGTGTTTGCTTTAAAAGCCAGTCCCAAAACAGCCAATCTTTTGCCTTCCAGATTTTTTCTTTTGCCTTCAGGCGCATCAAGGGCGTTTCTAATCTTGGTGATAAATTTAAGAATTTGATTCTCGTTAATGGCATCTACCGCCCTTAGAAGTGCCAAGTCGTAGC
Organism: uncultured Gammaproteobacteria bacterium; assembly: GCA_964562855.1. Lineage (GTDB taxonomy): Bacteria > Patescibacteriota > Microgenomatia > Curtissbacterales > GWA2-41-24 > 2-12-FULL-41-17. The sequence goes on from CAZLVB010000001.1 coordinate 52,919, forward strand.
CGAAAAACTGACCGATTGAAATAAAAGCCAAGACGTCTTTAGGCAGACAAGAGCCACCATAACCTACACCGGGATATAAGAAAGAGCGCCCGATGCGCTTGTCTTGCCCTACTCCTTCCAGCACTTTTTCGACATCCGCGCCGACCTTTTCGCAGAGATTTGCAATATCGTTTGCAAAGGAAACTTTCGTGGCCAGGAGTGCGTTTGATGCGTATTTAATTAATTGAGCGCTGCGCATGTCACAGATAATACGATTTCCGGAAATCGGCGCGTGCAATTCCAAAAGCATCCTTTGAGCCTTCTTGCTTGCAGAGCCGATAACAATCCTGTCTGGATTGAGCGTGTCTTCAATAGCTGTTCCTTCTCTTAAAAACTCAGGCGACGAGGCAAATTCAAATTTACTTTTGGCATATTTTTTGGCAGTTTGTTCAAGATCATCCTCGAAACCGATTGGAATGGTACTTTTTATGGTAATCAGAGTATATCCGGCAAGATTTTTAGCCGTTTCTTCGACCGCTGAAAAGAGATATGAAAGATCCGCCTCTCCGTTATTTTTCGGAGGTGTTCCGACACAAATAAAAACTATTTTGGATTTCGGGACGGATTGGCTATAACTTGTAGTGAAAAGGAGTCTTTTTGCGTTTATATTTCTTTTGACATAATCTGCAAGTTGCGGTTCAAAAAAAGGTATTTTGGCTTTTTTTAGATTTTCAACTCTCTTTTTATCAATGTCGACACAATAAACCTTATTTCCTAAATCCGAAAAAATAGCTGCGGTGACTAATCCAACATAACCAGCGCCGACTACTGTCAGAGTCATATTAAAAGGGTATCACGGGTACCAAAAGTACCACAAGTTCTTGGTTACTATAGTAATTTTCCGCTTGACTGTTCATATATGGTCTTTATTCCCTGCTCCCAATCGGTGGGTGTAAAGCCTAACTTTTTGATTCTCCCTGTTTTTAAGCCGCCATTAATTGGCCGTGGGGCCGGAAGTTTCGTTGTCAATATGGAGCCTTTCTTAACGGTTTGCGAATCACCGCCGAATTTATCTATTAGAGATTTTGCGAAATCGTATGGAGTTGTTATTCCGGGACTTGCTATGTGGAAAATTCCTGATTCATTTTGGTCTAATATTAATTTGGTTGCAGGAGCAAGATCATCGATGAACGTGGGTGTGAAAAACTGGTCAGAAAACATCGGGAACAAACTTTTTTGGCGATATTTTCTTAAAATTGCCTTCGCAAAATCATCCTTATTTTGGAATCTTCCTCTATAAGGATAGGCGATCCTGATAATAATAAAGTCCAGAAGCATCCTTTCAGTCTGCTTCTCCCCCTCCATTTTTGTGATACCGTACCAAGAAATTTTACTAATGTTTTTGGCTGGTGGGTCTTTCTCATTGTATGGTCCGCTTGTGCCGTCGAATACAAAATCTGTGGATATAGATATTAATTGTCTTTTAAATTTCCGTGCAGATTCCGCAACATTTTTTACTCCTGCTACATTGATTTTCCAACAAAGGGCACTCTTGTCACCTCGCTGCTTTTCCGCTTCGTCGACATCGGTGAAGGCGGAAAATAAAATTAGAGCTTGAAAATTGTTACTCGAAAAAAAATTATTTACTGATTTTTGATCTGTTATATCTACGGGCCATTGACTATGCAGATCTGCCTCTATTATCTCGAAATTTTGGCGAGACAGCTGGCAAAATCTCGACCCAACCATCGATGAAGAACCAATAACCGCCAGGGTCGTTTTCATCTTGTAACATATTGTTTTTGATAATAGTCCTGAAATGATCTGTCCTTGAGCTTTTTCCACCAATTCTCATTATTTTTATACCATTCAACGGTTAATCTTAGTGCTTTATCGAAATCATATTTTTGTGACCATCCAAGTTCTTTCTTTATTTTTGAAGCGTCTATAGCATATCGTCTATCGTGACCCGGACGGTCTTTAACGTATTCAATCATCTTCTTATCTTGACCTAAAACTTCTAAGATTTTTTTTACGACCTCTAAGTTGGCAATATCACTATCAGTTCCGATAAGATAAGTTTCTCCAACTTTACCTTTTTGTAAAACTGTCTCGATGGCGCGTGCGTGATCTTCGACATAAAGCCAGTCGCGCACGTACAAGCCATCCCCATAAACAGGAACTTTTTTGCCTTCCAAAATATTGGTGATTGCCAGCGATATTAGTTTTTCCGGATATTGATACGGACCAAAGTTGTCCGCACAGTTTGTGATTGTAATCGGCAAACCAAAAGTAACATAGTAGGCCCTGACTAAATGATCTGCTGCGGCCTTAGAAGCAGAATAGGGGCTTCTTGGGTTGTAAGGAGTATCTTCTGTAAATCTTTGAGCTGATTCCAGCTCTAAAGCACCAAAAACTTCATCGGTGGAAATGTGATGAAAGCGTTCAACTTTTTCTTTATATGCAGCTTCAAGCAAAACTTGTGTGCCCAAAACATTGGTTTTGACAAATATTGAAGGGTCCATAATTGATCTGTCTACATGACTTTCGGCGGCAAAATGGACAACTATATTAACATTCTTCATCGCTTCTTTGACTATCTGGGCATTGCAGATATCGCCTTTTATAAAAGTGTAATTTGGACTTTTTTCGACATCGGCGAGATTCTCTAAATTACCGGCGTATGTCAAGACATCTAAATTAACGATTTCATCATCAGGATGATTTTCCAGCCAGTAGTGGATGAAGTTGGAGCCGATGAAGCCGGCCCCCCCAGTAACAAGTAACTTCATTTTTCTTTCCTGATCTCTTCGGCTACCTGAAGGTTGGCACGCAGTAGCTCATCAAACGAAGTTCCGGCATCAACCCACCAAGTATTGAGCATTTTGCAAATCATTGTTCCTTCAGAAACATAAAAATTATTAAGATCGGTGACTTCCAACTCTCCTCTGCCAGATGGTTTTTGCTTTTTAATAAAATCAAAAACCCGCCCGTCATACATATAGATTCCTGTCTGGCCTATGTCGCTTTTAGGCTTTTGCGGCTTCTCTTCAATCGAAACCACTTTGCCACCTTTAACCTCTATTACGCCATATTGCTTACTGGCAGTAGACATGTGTTTACCGTAAACAACGGCACCTTTTTCTACTTTTTCAAATTCCTCAACATCTTTTTGAAGCGACTGGGTAAAAATGTTGTCACCAAGAATTACCAGTAGTTTACCTGTATCTGCAAAATCTTGCGCTAAATTTATTGCCTGGGCAATGCCTCCTGCATCTTCCTGAATTTCGTAAGAGAGTTTAAGACCAAAGTCCTTGCCGGATCTTAATAGATTAATAAAAGCTCCGCTGTGGCTAGGGCCGGTAATTACAAGTACGTCCCTGATGCCCGCTTTAGCCATCGCCTCGAGCGGATAAAAAATCATCGGCTTGTTATAAATTGGGAGAAGATGCTTATTGGTAACCCAAGTCAAGGGACGAAGACGGGTAGCATTGCCGCCAGCTAAAATAACGCCTTTCATTATATTTATTTGCTAATTATACAAGAGAAAAGACTGTCTCTTCAAAATTGGACCTTTAAACTTCAACAAGCACCGAGATTGGTAGATGATCAGAAGCTCTTGAGTTTTCAACATCGAAAGAGCTTGTTTTTAGATCTTTTGTCGTAAATATGTAGTCTAACCTCGTATCGACAGACTGAGGATTACATACCATACATCCGGCAGGGTAAATACTCCAGGTCGGTTGTGATAAAGGATCTGAATCATTAAGAACTTTTTTAACTTTTTTTATAACTTTACTTTGAGGTGTCGCGTTAAAATCACCCATCAAGATTGCATTTTTGTTTGGTATATGTTTAAGGAGATTTATTACTTGTTCATCTTGCTCGTCCAAATGTTTTTGATGAGTGTGGATAAGATGTGTGCTAAATATATGCAGCGCTTTATCCTCAAACTGAATGTCAGCCCTAATAGCTGCCCGAGGATTGTTCTTTGAGAGGATATAGGTTTCGGTTTCAAAAATTTTGTATTTACTAAAGATTGCTGGCCCATCGTTATATACTTTTCCACGCCAAGTATGCTCAACTGGCGCAAAAATATGATAATAGCTCAATTTCTCAAGGGAACTGACGATATTTCTTTTAGGATCATCAGGCACTACTTCCTGTAAACCAATTATGTCTGCATTTGATGTTTTTAGAAAATCAACAACTTGATCGAATTTTCCATTAATCCAGATATTCCAGGAAAGAATTTTCAGCTGCATAGTTAAGCTTTCATTTCCGATAAAAATCGATTGTTCTTTTCAAGCCCTCGGTAAGATCTACTTTGGCTTTCCAGCCGACAGCTTTTTGGAGTTTTTTACTTGAGGCATAATTGGCGGCAACATCACCGGGCCTTTTTCCAAGATCATCAATCGGGACCTTATAGCCGACGATTTCGAAAATCTGATCAACTACATCTTTTACTTTAATACCTTTTTCGGTTCCAATATTAAATATGTTAAATCCCGAAAGATTCAAAACGTCTATATGAGCTTGTGCCAAATCTTCGATATAAATGAAATCGCGTATTTGTTCTCCCTGCCAGTAAAGTGGGATCGATTTTTTGGCAAGTGCCCCTTTGATGAAATTTGGGATGGCATGTGTTTCCGGTACATGCCGTTCTCCTGGACCGTATGGATTGAAATAACGCAAAATTATCGTATCGATCCCGTAAACTGTGTTAAAAGACTGTAAGAACGACTCGATTGACGCTTTACAGGCACCGTATGGATTGTCCGGTCTGACTGGCGCATCTTCTGTGATTGGCAATTTATCGGGAGTTCCATAAACACAGGCGCTTGATGAAAAGATAATCTTTTTGACACCAACGTCTCTCATACTTTCCAAGAGCGAGACAGTGCCTATTACGTTATTGTTGCAGTAGCCTATCGGGTCTTCGACCGATTCGGGAACGATGATGAGTCCCGCCATATGAATGACAGCATCTATACCCTTAAGCGCCTGTTTTGTCTTTTTTCCATCCCCTATGTCAGCAATTTGCAGTTTTGCACGTTTATCCACAAGATCTTTGTACCCCCTTTTAAGGTTATCCAAGACGACAACGTCGTGGCCTTTATCAAGAAGCAATCTTGTTACATAAGAGCCGATAAAGCCAGCACCACCGGTAACTAGAACTCGCATTAGTCAAATTTACTTTTTTCGTATTTGGGCAAAACTATTTTACCCTTTTTCCCATTAAGCGGTATGTTAAGAGCATAGGCTAAAGCATTTGCGACAGAAACCCCGACTCTTGTTCCCGTAAACGAACCAGGGCCAGGATTAACCTCGATAGCTTTTAAATCGGCAAGCGATATTTTTTTCTTTTTTAAAATTTTGACTATCAAAGGCAGCAAAACTTGCGACCCCGGTTTCTGTTTCTCTACCAGCTGTATGCTGCCGCTTTTGTCGACTAGTTCGACTTTTACTTCTTGTGATTTGGTGGTATCAATTTTAAGAATCATCCTTCGGCCTCACTCTTGTCATTCTCGACCTGATCGAGAATCCAGTTTCTGGATTCCTGCGAGTTTACCCTGAATAGATTCCCGCTTTTCCGCCAGAGGCGGACCCGCCTTTGGCGGGCGCGGGAATGACGGGGTTTCGCGACATAATCTTAACTGCTCCCTGCCTTAAAATTTTTGGTGGACTGACTGTTGCATCCACAACAGTCGATTCGATTCCTTTTTGGCATTCACCAGAAATAGTCATGTCAGCGAGCTCAATAAGTTTAGGGTCAAGATCTTTAAACCTTGTGAGAGGCTTTTGACCATGAAAGTTGGCGGAAGTACCAATGATCGGGATGCCAATTCGATCTATCATTGATTTTACCAAATTCGAATCAGGCATTCGAAAGCCCATTTTGTCTTTTGTGATTTGACTTTCAAGAATTACGGTTAACGCTCCGGGCCAATATTTTTTAATTAGCTTTTTGGCAGTCTCACTAATAATTGCCAGTTTTTCTACTTGGGTAATATTTGAGACTAAAATCGGGAAGGGCTGATCCCCGGGCGTACCTTTAATTTGATAAATACGATCAACTGCTGTCTGATTATCAAATCGGCAGCCGATTCCATAAACGGTATCAGTAGGGAAAATGACAACTCCCCCATTCTTCAAGATGGTGGCGGCTTTCTCAAGATCCCTCCCTCTCGCTCCGCTCGAGGTCAGGATGACAGAAGAGTTTTTTGAAATTTTAAACCCTCCTGTCAATTTTGAAGAGTCTCTCATTTTCTGAAAGTGATTTTATAGAAATATCGATTCTTTTTTTGGGCAAAAACTTTTTAATTTTCTCTGCCCATTCAACAGCTACAATAGTGTCAGAGTTGAACAGTTCTTCCAGTCCAAGATTTGTAAAATCATCTGCTTCTGATCTGTATAAATCCAAATGGTGAAAAGTTAATTTTTTGGCTTGTATCATTATAGGATAGGACCTTAAAATTACAAAAGTCGGAGAAAGAACTCTAGTTTTTACACCCAGGCTCTTTGCTAATGCCTGAACAAAGATAGTTTTGCCTGCACCTAAATCTCCATACAGGGCGATAGTTTCACCGCCTTTGAGAGTATTTGCAATTTTTTTGGCTATCTGGTGTGTTTGATATGCTGATCGAGTTTTAACTTCCATATGATATATGCACAAATATTAGCACCGGTTATGTCAAAACCCAAATCATATAGAGCCATGTTTCTGCCCGGGACTAGGCTTTGATGATACTCATCTGAAACAGCATAAGCTAAAGTCAGAACGAACGAGACAATATAATTTTTTTGAGTCGCCCTAAACAATAGAAAGAACAGGATCGCGTATTCTGTTACATGAGCGATTTTCTTTGCGACAAAGTCCCATAAAAAGAATTGGCTCACGGAAATTTGTGGAATCGATGAAAATATAAAAATTACTACCGCCCATAAAATAACAGGCAGCCATCTTGAGGCTGCCGATTTGGCGTTTATGAGATTTGCAAGTTGTTTTCTCAATTTATATCTTTGCCCTCTTCTTTGTTATGTTCCTTATTTAAAGTCTTATTGTAAAGGACAAAGAAGCCAATTGACAAACCAATAAGAGTAACACCGGAGCCGGTTAACATAGCGGCAATTTTTGTTTTAGAAGATCCTTTTTGCTCCTCACTTGAGGTTGACTGTATCGGAGAGGCTTCCGGCGTAGAAGCCAGTAACAATTGCTCCTCTGTTTTATTCCCTAATACTTGGCTTGGAGTACTAATCGGTGTAGATTTTGCAACTGCTGCCGACGGTTTTGGTGTCGGCGTCGGGGATTTTGTTGAAGATGTTTGATTCGTGGAAGTTGGAGCAGGAGTTGGTGATGGTGACGGAGTGGGCATAGGTACTTGCTCAAAGGTAAAATTATCAAAATAAGCAATTGTTTGGGTAGTCGAAGAGAAAGCAGCAACTCCCTTAACTCTTGCTGAGTTGGCAGCATCCGGCGCGATTATAGCTTCGGTTGAGAGTAACTGATAAGAAGAGTTATTTTCTGTCAGCGTTATTGTTGAATCGTTATGGCTCAATTCTGAACCGCTGCCATTTGATGAAGAGTACCAAGCCACCCGTAATAAGATAGATGCAATATTATTATCATTTTTTAAGACGTAGCCAGAAAACGCATATGCTAGCCCTCCCGTTACTGGAATAATTTGATAAATCCATTTTGTACTTTGAGTCGAACTTATAAATTTGGCTGCACTACTGCCGTTGTTAACCGGACTTGATGTAACTTGTAGATCACCACCATATTTTGACCAATTATTAATACCATCCTCAAAATCCGCATTCGATAAAAGATTAGCAGCAAAAACTGTCTGGTGAAAAAATAGAAAAAGTACAAGAGCAAAAAGATAGGCAACTCTTTTGGGCATTAGCCCAAAAAATATAGTTTTTGGTAAGCTTTGTCAATGATCAAGTACTGCAAACAAAAATTCCATTTTTTCGCTATGGCGAGTTTTTGGAATATTTTTTCGCCTTAGAGTTACGGAATGTGCCAGTAGAGGGTGACAACATCATTACCATGATCAACTATCACCCCTTTTCCAACAGTACCAGTTAGGTCGCAGGATGCGGTGTCTGAAGCGCGGTATGCTGTTCCCCCTTCAGCAGCATAAATGGGTCGTCCCCAAGTAGGTCCTTCACTAAAAGGATAAGCGAAATCTATGCCGGTGTGTATGCCTCGAAAATAGGGTTCGGCAAATTTTGTAGTAATTATGCTACCAGGCAAAGGGTGCTGAAATCTCCCACTATTAATATAGTCCATCGGATTCACTTTATTTTGCATACCGATAACTTTGCCACCTTCCACTTTAGCAGGAGTCATAACTTCAAAATGGAGATGCGGCCCAGTCGAACAACCTGTATTGCCAACGAAAGCTATAACATCACTCCGATCGACAGGACCAACTTTTACGCCGACATTTCCAAGGGCTCTAGCAATTGAAGCAGCGTCTGCCTGAAGTTTGCGCAGTTCTTCTTGATATTTCTTCTCATCGTTCTGAGTGATTCTTAAAAAGTCGTCCTTTTCCCTTTTTTGGCTGGCTAGAAGTACGTTGGCGGCATCTAACTTTTTCTTAGCTTCTTCAATTTGCGTCTGTTTGTCTTCTCTGTCTTCTTTCTGATTGCTGTAGTTTGCCTTCGTCGACTGCAGGTCTGCCAAAATCTTCTTGTCATTTTCCTGTACTTGTTTAACGTACTGAAGCCTAAGTATCAGATCAGAAAAATCGCGGGAAGTTAAAAGGAGTTCGATATTAGAGACAAAACTTTGCTGGTATGTTGCAACAATACGCTGTTTTAAAAGAACCTCAAGTCTGTTAACCGAATCGGTAATGTAGCCGATTCTAAAACCTAAGACTCCTATTTCTTTTTCCAGCTGATCAATTTTGGCCTGGGCTTCTTCGATCCTCAGCTCCGTAAGCTTGATTTGGCTGTTGATAAACGTTATTTGCTCAGCCAAGTCGCGTTCTGTCTTTTGAAGTTCTGAAATCTTCGCAGAGACTTCGGCTATCTTCTTCTGAATTTCCTGGTATTTATCGACTTCTGATTGAGCGAAAACAGCGACCGCGAAAAAAGAACTTATGAGTATAATTAAAAGCAGCAGGAAAATCTTGGGCAGAAACTTTTTGACCATATTTTAAATTTTACCTAACTTTTAAATATCTGAACAAGGCAATCGTGGCGCCGGCAATTCCCACAAATGCGGCGACTAATGCCTCTCCTGCCCAAAGATAGACAAAGAAAAGAGGGCTAATTGGGAAAACCTCTATGGGGCTTAGAATCTTTTGAATATTCGGTGAATAAAATAAAAGAAGCGAATACGTGATAGTTGTAGCTAGTGTTGCACCAATAATTCCATAGATTGCCCCTTCTATAAAAAATGGCCTTGCAATATACCATTTCGTTGCGCCTACTAAACTCATTATAGAAATTTCGTCACGACGGATAGCAATTCTCATACCTACTACCATTATTATTATAAGGAAGGAAACAGCGGTTAGGCTCGCAATAAAGACGATACCTCCAATTTTCAAAACATTTAAAGTCCTGCTTAAACCTTCCGCAGCCTGCTCAGAAAGACTAACAACCTGATCAACTTCCTCTCTGCTCTCAACCGCCTTTTTAATTTCTATGATGCCTTCTGGTTTTGTAACCGCAATCTGAATTGACCTTGGAAGAAAATCTGAAGTTACCGATTCGAGCAGTTGAGGATCATTTTTAAATCTTTCTCGGTAAATTGCCAGAGCTTCCTCTTTGGAAATCACTTTTATCTCTTTAGAAAACCCGGTATTTCTTACGATTTCAATAGTTTGCGAAATTTGGGAATCATTTGCTTCATCTTTGAAAAATACATTTACTTCTGGCCGCTCCTGAAGATCTTTGAGAACCAATTGACCACCAAAAATCAAGATTACAAAGATGGAAGAAACAAAGAATGTCAAAGACATAGCAAGGGCCGCCGCCAGTGCTTGATATGGGCTGCGCCTGAGAAGTTTTATCGTTTTTTTAACCTGATTCATATTTACCTTCTTTTTCGTCTTTTGTTAATTTACCCTCTTCGAGAACCACAACCCTCTTTTTAAAATGGTTGACTATCGATGCATTGTGCGTTGCCATTAAAACAGTAGTTTTGTCTTCCTTATTTATTTTATCCAAAAGCGAGACTACGCTCAAAGCGGTTTTGGGGTCAAGATCGGCTGTTGGCTCATCTGCAAGAAGTATTTGCGGATTTGAAATTATGGCCCTGGCAATCGCCGTTCTTTGAACTTCGCCGCCGGAAAGCTCTGCCGGGAATCTTTCTGCTTTTTCCAAAAGTCCGACTTTATCAAGCACACCGGATACCTCCTTTTCGATATCAGATTCCTTTTTGGAGAGAACTTCCAAAGGCAGTGCTACATTTTCAAAAACCGTCCTTGTTAAAAGTAACTTAAAATCTTGAAACACTGTGCCTATCTGTCTTCGCAGGCCGGGAATTTTTGCTTGGGGAAGTAAAAAGATGTCTTCGTCACCAATTAAAATTCTGCCACTTGTCGGTGAAATTTCCCTAGTTATTAATTTCAAAAGCGTGGATTTTCCAGCACCACTTGGTCCAACAATAAAAACGAATTCTCCATCGGTAATTTTTAGGTCAACATCCTCTAAGGCAATTTGATCACCTGCGTATTTTTTTGTAACAGCTTCGAATTTAAGCATGGGGCAGTAGCGTATAGTTAATCGACAACTTCAACTTTACCAACATCCATAAGCCAGCCAACCTGGGAAGAGCCAAATGTCTCACCAAAAACCTTTACTTTTTTGCCCATGTATTCGTCAAGATCCAGAACGCTTGACGTCAGATAAGCGGTCTGGCTTTCTCCCCCCGGCCTGATCAGGCGATGAGTGCCCTGAGCATACTTGTCGAGCTTGTCATTTTTTTCCACAACCCCTTCTGTCTCGTCCCTAAAAGTCTGGTTAAAGGATTGTTTCTGCTCGCCTGTTAATGTTTCCTCTGAAAGTGCGGCTTTTTGAGTTTCTGCAGCTATTTTTTTTCTGGATGATAATACTAATCCCGAAAAAATTCCTGCTGCTATTACTACAAAAATAATGAATATAGGTAAAAATTTAGCCGTTAAATTTGCCCTTTGGGGAACTTTTCTGAGAAGTGATGTGACCGGTGAAGTTTTTGCTAGATTTTGATCATCTGTCATTTTAGATATTTTGGTTCCCAGTAATTATATCAGCACTAAGCTTAGAGCGACAACTATTTAGGTGTTAAGCGAAAGCTCACTTTTGCCCTAGGGTAAGCTCCTTCTTTATAAACTCTTCAAGATCACCATCCAATACTTGTTGTGCCTGCGTAGTTTCGTAACCCGTTCTTAAATCCTTAACAAGTTTATATGGATGTAAAACATAAGACCTGATTTGATTACCCCAGCCTGGCGTGACATGGCTGCCTTTTATCTTTTCTTTTTTCTCTTTTTCTTCTTTCTGCGCCAGGACCCAAAGCTTGGCTTTCAAGAGTTTTAAGGCGTTTTCCCTGTTTTGCGCCTGATATCTTTGAGTTTGGCAAGTTACGGTGATGCCGGTGGGGATGTGCTTTAGGCGGACAGCGGTAGATACCTTGTTAACATTTTGGCCTCCATGACCTCCCGATCTAAAGGCCTCAAACTCTAAATCTTCCGGCTTAATATCAATATCCTCAATTTCTTCGATTTGTGGCATAATTTCCACTAGGGCAAAAGACGTTTGTCTTAAATTAGCAGAATTAAACGGGGATTGTCTGACTAGGCGATGGACACCGGCCTCTGACTTGAGTAGTCCGTAGGCATAATCCTCATTGATATTAACTGAAACAGTTTTAAAACCGGCCTCTTCACCGGGTACTTCGTCAATTAATTCATAATTCCAGTCCTTTTGAGTAAAATATTTTTGGTACATACGGGCAAGCATGGCCACCCAATCCATTGCCTCCACTCCTCCCTGCCCGGCATGAATCGATAAGATTGCAGAATTTGCGTCGTATGGGCCAGAAAGAAACATTTTCTCCTCTAAATCAACAATTTTGTTTTCAAGGCCTTTCATCTCTTTTGTGAGATCGCTTAAACCTTGTTCATCGGCAACTTCTATGAGAGTTTTAAGATCGGCAAGCTCCTTGTTTAATGAATCATATTTTTCTATCTCTCCTGTCAGGCTGGCTATTTTTCTCATCACTTCCTGTGCTTTTTGATGGTTTTTCCAAAACCCAGGCGAAAGTGATTCTGTTTCCAAATTCTTCAATTGATTTTGAGCCTGATCGCGCTTAAAGCTTTGTTTAATCCGTGTGTAGCGATCTTCCAGTTCTTGTAACTTTTGTATAAAATCCATAGCAGCCAATTATACAGCAAAAAACTGCTGAAACATGAGCTTTAGGGAGCTTTATATACGGCTAAAAAACAGAAAAAGGATAATGCCTGCCGCTATTCGGTAGAATATAAAGGGGTAAAGTGATTTTGCCGAAAGATATTTTAAAAAATACTTAATAGTTAAAAACCCGAAAACACCAGACGAGATTATGCCGACTACAAAAAAGTTGAGATCAGCTTGATTAATCCCGGAAAGTATTGCTTCAAGAAATTTTTTTGCACCGGCTGCGGCAACTATTGGGCCAGAAAGCATAAAGGCAAATTTAGCCGCTTCGTCTCGCCGCAGTCCGATAAAAAGACCTGCAGATATAGTTGAGCCAGATCTGGAAATACCAGGAATTAAAGCAAGAGCTTGAAACATACCAATTACGAGTGAATGCAAAGGCGAAACCTTTCCATATTTCTCATACTTTTTTCCGTAATTCTCGGCCAAAAATAAGACAATACTAAATAAAATAAGACTTGCGGCTACAATCCATATTTGACGAAAAGAAGTATTGATCAAATCTTCTAAGAAAAAGCCGGCAATGGCTGCCGGAATTGTTCCTATTGCCAACTTTAGCATTAAGCCATTTCGGAGTTTAAAAGCCTCTAGGTAATTTTTCCAAAAAAATAAGAGCACAGCTAAGAGCGTACCTAAATGCAGTGAGGCATCAAAGGCAAGACCAAAATCCTGTTGTGAAATACCGAATATTTTTTCGAAAATAATTAGGTGGCCGGTTGAAGAAACGGGCAAAAATTCGGTCAAACCCTGGATGGCACCGGCCAGTATTGCTAAAAGGTAGGTCACGCATCCTTTATGATGCCAGAGTCTCCAAGCCTAAGTCAAAATGTTATTTACTGGTGGACGACGACTCTGGTGCCAACACTTGCCCAATTAAAAACAACACCGGCTTCTTCCGGTTTCATATTGATGCAGCCATGGCTCATTGGCTGTCCGAAATTACTATGCCAGTATGCACCGTGAATGCCGTAGCCCCTATAGTAATACATGGTATAGGGCACATTGGGCAGATTATAATATGTACCCAGCGCTTTAGAGCCACCTTTCATCCTGGTGTACCTTAGTTTTGTCCAAATTGTCCACTGGCCTGTCGGTGTAGGAGCCCACTTGCCGGAAGAGATCAGAAAATTGCCCACAGTATTCGTGCCTTCTTTCATGTATAGTTTCTGCTCGGAAAGATCAACTTCTATCCATTTTTCAGCCGGATTCGTCTGTATACCTAAAACATCTGATCTTAGTGTTGCAACTGTATCTTTGAAAGGTACTTGTTTGTTTAAAAAGACGGCGGCATTTTCGCTATTTAATTCTTGCGATTGGCTTTTAATGAAACTTTGATAATCGTTTTGCGAAATGTTATTTAAATTAATGCCCAACTTTAAACCAAGATGCTGATAAGTGGAGTAGATTTGCCTTTTTACCGGTGAGATAGCTATCAGAAAAAGTGCGAGGACAATAATTAGCCCTGAAATTGCACTAAACCCCTTGGCAGTTGGCATTTAACTTAGTATTAGAAAAAATCTCGTCCAAAGTCAAATGTCAGCTGATTTTTAGCCTAATCCCAAAACCTGTACTTAAACAAGTAAAAAATTGCGGCAATTCCGTCGCGCCAGTTGATCTTTTTTTCAGAAACAGATCTCGGTTTATAGCTAATAGGGACTTCGACTATTTTTATTCCTTTTTTGGCAGTTTTTGCCGTAACTTCAGGACAAAACTCGAATCCTTTAGATCTAAGATTAAGGGCGAGCAAAAGGTCTTTTCTAAATACTTTATATCCGGTGGGCTCATCAGTTATTTTTGTCCCATAGAGAAAATTGGTAATCACGGTAACTACTCGGCCTCCAAAATTGAACGTCCAATGAGAAATTGGGTTATTGCCAAGCACTCGAGATCCGTAGACAACATCGATATAATTGTTTTTGAAGGGTGCAAGAAGCATAGGTATATCAGAAGGATTGTATTCTAAATCCGCATCCTGAATCAAAACTAGATCGCCCGTTGCTTTTTTGAGGGCGCGGACTATAGATGCACCTTTACCTAAATTTTGCTTGTTAATAATAATTATCAACTTTTTGTCTTTGGGTAAATTTTTAAGAACTTGCAATGTTTGATCTGTAGAGCCATCGTCAACAATGATTATCTCTTTTTTATAAGGTATCCTTACCGCCAGAGCAGACTTGACTACTCTAACAAGCGTGCGTGCTTCGTTATAGCTTGGAATAATAATTGTCAATTTCACTTTGTTCTTTTTTGAATGATTATGGCTTGATTGATAACCTTTTCCCAGACAATATTGTAATCTGAAAAGTTAGCAAGCCACT
>CAZLVB010000001.1:67673-75262 GCA_964562855.1 uncultured Gammaproteobacteria bacterium
GATCTTTTGTATAAAACTGATTTTCTGTACCTTTCTCGATAACAAGATAGGCAGTTTCCGCGGCCAAACCAGTATGGGCATAGACATTTTTGTTTCTGACATAATCAGGTTGATTGGGTAAATAGGCAAAATCAACAGGCAATCCCTTATTTTTTGCTATCCCCCACCACCAGAAAAGATATTGCCAGTTGTAGTCATAAATGGAAGGAGTAAAAACATAGACCGCAAAACTGCCTTGTCGATCTTGGTAGATAGCATCGAGCGCCGCTAGTTGGTTGGCGAAAGTAGCCGGATCTTTTTTGGAGTTTGTCAATTTCTGGTTTTGGAAAAAAGGAAAAATATTTGCACCTGTATAAAGCGCTATGAAGACAATTGCGAGTCTGGGGTTATTGAGACTTTTGAGTGAAAAACTAAGCAAAAAAGCCACTGGGATAGTCATGCCAAACAAGTACCAGTTTTTTATCTCAACTGTAAAAATAAAGGTCATAACCAAGTAACTGGCAGCCAGGAGGATCAGATTGATTTTAAGAAGTGCAAGCAGAGAGGCATTTTTATTATTTTTGAAAAATCGAAAAATTCCAAACGTAGCTAAGGCTATGAATATGCTGGCAACAAGAGTATTTTCCCCGGCAAAACTATTTTTGAAAAACTCTAAAAAGAGATCAGTACGCGCGACTATTCTTTCCAAAAGAGGCAGTTGGCCCGAAAGCGAAGGGTTTTCTCCTCTAAAATAAGCAACGAGCGATCTAGTTTGGACAAAGTTGTTGCGAATCTCAAAAAAGATGTTGGGTAAAAGAGGGACCATGTAAAAAATTACACAGAAACTTATTAATTTTTTAAGACTGGGACTTTTGTAAAATCTGAAGAGGACAAAAATGGCCGCCGCGACGACTGTCATGATAACTGCGGGTGCCGGATCTGCACTAAACATAAGACCTACGAAGAAAGCAGCGGCTGCCAGAAAGAGGGGATTTTTTACTGTCGCCAAATAAGAAAAATAAATAAAACCAAGGGTGAGAATTGGGAGCAGGTTAGCATGAAAAGCAAAGGTGGATATATTAATTAGAGTAGCCGAAAAAAGTATGACAGTCGCTAAAATATAGGCATAAAATTTACCAAATTCTTTTTTAAATAGGAAATAAGCCAAAAAACCGCTTAAAGTAACTGTTGCCGCAGTTGTCACAACTGCAGAAAGCGGGTGTCCACCTGATATCCTTAATGGAATTGCCAGCAGATAAAACCAAAATGGCGGAAAATAGACACCCCAGATGCTGGCTGCGGGTCCAATTAAAGTAGGGATGCCGTAAAAGGAGATGTCTTTTGCCCAAAGAAGATCCCTCCCCATGTCATAGGCAAAGGGAATAGAATAGCGAAAAATCAGAAAGATTCTAAGGAAAATCGCTAATGATAAAACTTGCAAAAACAATAAGTGCCTAAGCACAAAATAAATGATATTTATTGAATTTTATGCAATTTTTAGCCTTTATGATAGGGGGGCGTTGATTAGGCCGCATTTTTTCTCCTCCTTCGTCCGCCAACTGGCGGACTTCAGGGGACAAGCATTTTTAAATTATCCTTGATGATACGGAGCATTGATCATGCCACATTTCTTATATTTGTAAGGCCTACCGGTTTGTGAATTGATCGCTCCGCAAGGGCAGGGGTCGTTGCGGCCGATTTTAGACGCTTTTAGCGCCGGGCTATTTGGCTGTTGGTTCATCGGGTTATTGGGGATGACTACTTGACTACCTGATTGCCTGATCGCCTGATCGTCCTTCTCCGTCGCTTCAAGTCTGGCTATTTCGGCATCCAGTTCTTGGTCTGTCATTTCCATCGGATCTTTTTCGGTTGCTTCGACAGTTGGCTGGTTTGTAAGTTGGGCAGGTTGCTGCGCTGGCTGCAGCGACGGCTGATCGACGTCTGCTGTTAATTTGGCCTCCGGATGCACTTCAATTGCTTCCTGTTCAACCTTCTCGATCACGGGCTCCTGGCGGACCTGAACCTTAAAAATCCTATGCACGATTTCGTAATCGATTGAAGCAATTAATTTATCGAAGAGATTAAAAGCTTCCTGTTTGTATTCAACTAGCGGATCCCGCTGCCCTGCTGCCCTCAACCCAATTCCTTCTCGCAAATCATCCAAAGAATCCAAGTGACTAATCCATAAAGTATCTATGACCGAAAGCATCACGAATTTTTCTATGTCTCTGGCCACTTTTTCGCCAAGCGACTTTTCTCGGGCTTGATAAAGCTGGTTGCAGATACCCTTTAAAAAAGTAGATAAAGATTCTTGTGTCGTATGTTTTTGCGTATCTGAAAAAATTCTTTTGATGGATTCCTCATCGAAAGGCACAATTGTCGAAAATTCCTTGATAATTTTTTCGTATTCGGGTTTGGATTGACCTTCGGCACCGGCGTACATCAGCGTCAGATTATCTATTTCGGAATTAACCTTTTGTTTAATTTCACCGGTTAATTTTTGAGCGGTTTTTTCATCTTGTGCAGCGGCCAAGGCCTCTTTGCGCATACCGTAAATAATTTCCCGCTGCTTGTTGGCAACATCGTCGTACTCTACCAGATGTTTTCTGATATCAAAGTTGTGGGTTTCTACTTTAACCTGTGCATTTTCGATTGCCTTTGAAACCATGCCATGCTCAATGGGCGTATCTTCCGGAAGCTTGAATGCCGTCATAATTTTGGCAATCTGTTCACCGCCAAAAAGCCTCATGATATCGTCTTCAAGCGATACATAGAAGCGGCTGGATCCGGGATCTCCCTGCCTGCCGGACCGGCCTCGGAGCTGATTGTCGATTCTTCTTGCTTCGTGCCTTTCGGTTCCGACAACGTGAAGGCCGCCTAAAGACACTACCTCGTCATGGGATTTTTGCCATTTTTTAAAATCGGGGCCGGCAGTTTTGGGCCTTCCCAGTTTATCTGAAGGAGGAATTCCCCCTAAAATTATGTCGACTCCTCTTCCGGCAATATTGGTGGCCAAAGTTACCGAGCCGCGTTTGCCAGCATCGGTGATTATTTCTGCTTCCCTCTGGTGGTTTTTGGCGTTTAATAGCAGATGTGGAATTCCTTTTCTTTTCAAAAGCGATGATAAAAATTCATTTTTTTCTATTGAGGTGGTGCCGATTAAAACAGGCTGGCCCATTTGGTGACGTTGAGACACGTCGTTGGCAACAGCTGTAAATTTTGCCTTGGCGGTTTTGTAAACAACATCTGCTGTATCCTTCCTAATCATCGGTTTATTTGTCGGAATAACCATAACTTCAAGCTTGTAAATCTTATGGAATTCTTCCGCTTCTGTTGCTGCCGTTCCGGTCATACCGGCAAGCTTTTCATAAAGACGAAAATAATTCTGGAAAGAAATGGTCGCCAGCGTTTGTGATTCCTGTTGAATAGTCACATTTTCTTTGGCCTCTATCGCCTGATGCAAACCTTCGGACCAGCGCCTACCCGGCATAAGTCTGCCCGTAAACTCATCAACAATAATAATTTCCCCATCTTTGACGACATAATCTTTATCTTTATGAAATAGGGTTCTTGCTCTTAAAGCCTGTTGTATATGGTGAATTGAAGCAAAATCTTTTTCATACAAATTTTCAACGCCAAGCCTTTTTTCGACTTTGGTAATACCGTGTTCGGTAAGGTTGGCAGTTTTTAGCTTTTCGTCCATTACATAATCAGTGTCTGATGACAGTTCACCAACCAATTTGGCGAATTGATAATATTTGTCCGTTGCCTGCGCGGCAGCAGAGGAGATAATTAGGGGCGTTCTGGCTTCATCTATCAAAATTGAATCAGCCTCGTCAACGATTGCAAAGTGATAACCTCGCTGAGCCGCATCTTTAAGGTCCCAAACCATATTGTCCCGTAAGTAATCGAATCCAAATTCATTATTGGTTCCGTAAGTAATATCTGCATCGTACACCTCTTTTTTGCCAACCGGTCTTAAGTGTCTTAATCTCCAGTCGTTCTGGGTCTTGTCCTCAAACTTGGGGTCGTAGACAAAAGCCGCTTCCTGCATAATGCAGCCGGCAGAAACTCCTAAAAGATTGTAAATCGGGCCCATCCAGCCCAGGCCTACCCTTGCCAGATAATCGTTGACTGTGGCCAAATGTACTCCGCGGCCGGTTAAGGAGTTTAGATAGAGCGGGAGCGACGCAGTCAGCGTTTTTCCTTCACCGGTTTTTTGCTCGGCAATTTTTCCCTGATGAAGAACAACGCCGGCCAAAATCTGCACGTCAAAATGGCGCTGGCCTAATGTTCTTTTGGCGGCTTCGCGGACAACCGCGTAAGCCTCCGGCAAAAGTTCATCCAGCGACTCGCCGCGCTCATGCCTTAACTTGAACTCGGCGGTTTTGGCTTTTAATTTGCCATCAGCAAGTTTTTCGACTTTCTTTTCATGCGAGGCCACCGCTTCAACAAGCGGCCCAAGTTTATTGACTTGCTTCTCATTAGAATCAAGAAATTTGGTTAGAAAATTTAACATTGGATTCCCTACTACCTGTTACCCCTACTTCTCTCGACCACTTTCCGCCATAACTCCTTTAAGCCTCTGCCGGATTCATGAACTATTTTGTGTGTTTTCGGGGAAAGTTTTTTGGCGCGATTGCGCTTTTTCAGTTTTTCGATCTCTTCCTCGGGCAGTGCTCTCATGCTCCCAATTATACTAAAAACCCGACCTTTGAGCGTAATTAGACGGCTGAATAACAATTAAGGAAGGTTCACGTTAACTGTGAACTATCAACTAAAATAAAAGCCTCCAGAGCAGCCGGAGGCTTATTCTCAAATTAAAATATATCAGCAGCTTGTCCCTCGACTTTCCTCAGAACACTCCTCTGATGTATTTTAATTTTTGCTACGCTCAAATTAAAATATGAAAAATTGTCTGTCAACCTTTAGCCGGGATTTTTGAAAAGCCGCAGTATTTTTGTAAAACTTTTGGAATTAAAATTGACCCGTCTTTGGCTTGGTAATTTTCCATAATGGCAATTAAAGTTCTGCCAATTGCAAAAGCTGTGGCATTTAAAGTGTAGACAAAACCGGTTTCTTGACCTTGTTTGTACTTGATATTTAACCTCCGTGATTGAAAATCACCGGTTGTTGATGCCGAATGAGTTTCGCGATATTTTTCCTGCGACGGCAGCCAAACATTTATGTCATATTTTTTGGCTGTGGGGAATCCTAATTCTACGGTACACATTAAAATCAGCTGATAAGGCAATTCTAATTGCGCAACCATTTTTTCCTGAAGCGACAGCAGATACTGCAATTCCCTTTCTTCATCCCCGGGTAAAACGAACGATACCATTTCTACCTTGTCGAACTGATGAACTCTGAAAATGCCTCTGGTATCTTTACCGTAAGAACCGGCTTCTCGACGAAATGCTGTGGAAAATCCGCAATATCTTTTAGGCAGGTCTTTACCTTCTAAGGCCTCGTCCATGTACATCGGAATAATGGAATGTTCGGCCGTACCGGTTAAATACTGACCGTCCACTTTATAACCTTCTCCGGTGAGATACTCCGGATAGCCAAGACCTTCGACTACTTTGGGATTGATAATTACAGGGGGAATAGTTGGCGTAAATCCTTCCTTTATTAATATATCCAGTGTGAATTTGATAAGCGCAAATTCCAAAACAGACAGTTCGCCCTTAATATAAGCGAACCTCGTGCCTGCGATTTTGGCTGCCCGCTCGGTGTCAATTAAATCGAGTAACTGGCCTAGTTCCAAATGATCTTTTGGTTTAAAACTAAGGGTTGGCTTTTTGCCAACTTCGCGCACAACTTTATTGTCTTTTTCATCGGTACCTTCGGGAACATCATCTTTTGGTAAGTTGGGAATTTGGCGGATTAACTTATAAAATTGCTCATTCAAAATTTCCAGTTGATCTTCTTTCTGCTTAAGGTCTTTTTTTATCTTTAATCCCTCCTTTTCGTCTCTTTTCTCGGCAGCAACTTTTCGCTGTGATCTTAGTTCGTCGACTTCCTCGATCAATTTGCGGCGGTTTGTATCAACTTCGAGCAGTTTATCGACGTCAACATCAAAGCCTTTTTGTTTGGATTTTTCTTTGATTAATTTTGGATTTTCGCGGATAAATTTGATATCAAGCATTAGTTATTCCACCTGTCATTCTGGCTTGTCCAGAATCTTCTGTTATTTTAGAGTAAAGATCATCTAGTTGGGAATTCGATTCTTGAATCATTTTTAGTTTATCTATTCTATCCATATCCTTAATTTGTTTCTCTCTTATTATTGCCTGCAACTGATCTTCCAGTATTTCGAAGTAGACTAATTTGTGCAAATGATATTTCTTTGTGAAACCTTCTATAAGTT
Source organism: uncultured Gammaproteobacteria bacterium (assembly GCA_964562855.1). GTDB lineage: Bacteria > Patescibacteriota > Microgenomatia > Curtissbacterales > GWA2-41-24 > 2-12-FULL-41-17. The sequence continues at coordinate 74,023 of CAZLVB010000001.1, forward strand.
CTCGTTTGTGTTCATAAACTCTTCTAATTAAATCGTTTGTAACACCTGTATAAAGTGTTGGTCTATTATTTGCCATGATATAAACGTACATCTTTCTACTCATAGATTCTGGTGTCGCTTCGCTCCCCAGAATGACGAGGTCGGCGAGTCATTTCTTCTGCCAGCTTCTTTCCGGTTCGACTTCTTCTTTTAAGATCATCTCCACTGCATCCTTATGCCAGGGAATTTTAGTTATGTGATAAACCTCCTTAAAATATTTTAGCGCCGACATGGCTGCGGGGACACCTTTGGCTTGAGCAAGAGCATCGAGATTGTCGGCAACTTTACAAAGCCGAGCTTCTAATGTTTTTCTACTCATGTACTCTTCAACCAAATCTACTATCTCTTTTTGCGAAGGTAAGTCTTTCACCAACCATTTAAGACCTTCTTCCTCGATGGGTGCAAATGCACCTTTGGCCATTCCTTTAACAAAAGTTCCGACGTCGCCGACTATGGTTTCTGCCATATCGTGAAAAAGAGCCATTTTAACTGCCTTATCTACATTAATTTTCTGACCATTTTTTTTCATTTCTGACGCAAGCAAATATACAAGCATGGCTGTCGTCCAGGAATGCGCAGCGACAGAATCCGCTTCGTTTCTTTTAAAACCCAGAGCGATAAATCCTTGTCGTGGCAGTTCTTTTGCCCACTGCAAAGTTAAAAATACTTTTAGAATTTTTTTAAGTGTGATTTTGTTCATATTATTTTGTCATTCTGGCTTGTCCAGAATCTGATTCTGGAGTCGCTTCGCTCCCCAGAATGACAGAACTTAGTTTTCCTATAATCCTAATTCACTTGAATGCTCTTGCATTGACTTCAAAACGATCGCCACAAATTCTTCGAGAGGAATATTCATGTCTGTCTCACAGGTTTTGATTTGATCACGATTGGCACCGGCAGCAAACGATTTGTCTTTAAATTTCTTAAGAACTGATTCGACCGTTACGGATTTTAGTTTTTTATCCGGCTGAACTAGCGCTGCGGCGACAATCAGGCCTGTCAGCTCGTCGCAAGCGTAAATTGCTTTGGCCATCAAGGTCTTCCTCGGCGCTTTGTCGCAATGACCGCGAATAGCGTCGATTATCCTCACATCGGCCGATTTTTCTTTTAAAATTTTCGTCGTTTCTTCTGTATGGTCGTCCAGCGACTTATCTGTCTTTTCATAATCCGCATCATGCAGAAGGCCAACTATTTCCCAATC
>CAZLVB010000002.1:0-52585 GCA_964562855.1 uncultured Gammaproteobacteria bacterium
CCAACAGTTTTGCCGGGGGCCAACGGGCTGCTCACGAGAAGGCCCGGTCATTCCCCAGTCAGAAGGCCCCTTTGTAGAAATAACGGCTATCGACAAAGACGGAAATAACATTGCCCACTACCAGACAGGCACACCGCCCGAAACGCCGAGTCCATCGCCGACACCTGCGCTTTCCCCAAGCCCAACTTCCCAGCCGCCTGCCGCAACTGTTAGTGAGGTTGAAAAAGAACAAGTACCCCAGGTAAAGCAGCCGCTTCTTTCCAACCGGAATCTGGGCATTTTGTTAATTTTAATTGCCTTGGTATTAATTGTCTTTGCGACAACTAGCGGCGGCTGTTCCGACCTTTGTACTGAAGGAAGTTGCCGAGACTGTGAACTGACCGCAATTAGAGTAGCCGTCCACGGGACTGAACCCGGTGAGATAGAAGAAATGCTGGAAGACTTAGATGTTCTTAAATGGTTCAGGTGGATACCGGGGGCAACACCCGGCGGCAAAGAGTTAATTCCCCAAATCGTTGAAAAAGCCAAAAAAATTGGCCAAAAACTCAAGGAGCTCGGGATGAAAATAAATGGGGCGGATGTTTATGCCACTATTTCCTGGGAAGAATGCCAAAGGGTATCCTGTTTGATTTTTTGGACACGAACAACATGGGTCAAAGCCCAAAAAGAAATTAAAATACCTCCGGTCCAGCAATATCGGTATCTTGACATTGATAATCCCGACGCCTGGAAGCCAGGCTGTCTAGTTGATGAAAAGCAGAGAAAGGGAATCCATCGTTACATAGAAAGAGTAGCCCTTAAAAACTGCCCCGAAAAGTGCCGCTAAAACCTTTTGGAATTTAGAAGTCAAAAAATATTAGGATTTTCTATACAATTCGTCATGAGTTCCCAGTGCAACAAAGTAAGCAACAGAGTCTCCTCCTATTTGTATTTCTTTGTAGACTGCGCGGTAGTTGGAAGTTATATCGATACTCCTATATCCTTGCCATTCTCTTTTCAACGGATGATTATCTAACCGAAGATCTGCGGGATCTTTGGTAAATAATAGGATTCTTTCTTTAAAACTTTTGCGGATTCTAACGTCTAATTTCTTTAGTTTTTTGACAACGCCAGGGCTTAACTTGACGTTCATATGCCCTGTTTCTCAAGCCACTTGACTGCATCCTCTCCGGTATGAAATATGGGGGATCCCTTACCCTCTTCTAAATCTTTTTGCGCTTGCTTAATAGTTTTGATTAGATACTCACTGGGTTCTTCATCTCTAGCGCTGAACTCTACAGTTTTAGTTTTTATAAATTGCTTTAAGAAAGCCTTAATAACAACGGACAAAGGCATACCAAGTGCCGCAGCCGTTTTTTGAGCTTCTTTCTTGGTTTGGGGATCAACCTTGATGGTAACAACAGTACTCATGGTATGCCAAAGTATATACGATAGCATACCAATTTGTCAACCTCAGCTATTGAAAAACTTTTTGAGCTTTTTCAGCGTCCCTGCCTCTGTCATCAAGAGCCCAGACAGTAACCACGGCATCAACACATTCTCCCGGAGTATCATAGTACCAAAGTATCTGTTCTGCCTTAGCAGGCCCAACAAAGTATCCGCAGTTTATTTTCCAGACATATCTGAGGTTCTCCCCACGGGCCGAGGCTTTTAGCAGATATCGATGAGGGAGTTCCTCATAAGAACCGTGAAGCTGGGTATAATCAACCCTATCTATACTAACTGTATTCTCTGTTTCTTTCTTAGCCGAGCATTCTACCTTCGTACTTACTAACACTCTCTCATCAAAATAAGTCGAATTTAAAAAACCATTTCGATTCTCTTCAGGAGGGGGAGTAAACAATCCAGTCATTTTCCCTCTTAAGCGAGCCTCAATGCTGACCACGGAAAAACCTTCTTCTCTGCAAAAAAAGTCTCTTCGGTAGAAACAGAATCAAATGCCTCAAGCGTAGTTAAATTTGGACGAGACTCAACTAAAGTTGGCCCTACAACTTCGCTAGCCTGATCTACGATGAATTTACCCTGGACACTTGAAGTCCTACTAATATAGTCTTTGACTATAACCCCGTCATCTAGAACTATGGTCAATATGTTGCCTGTATTTTTTATTTTTGCGCGCACCAAGAACGAATCGGCAACATTAACTGGTAGAATAGGTCCAGTTATATCTACATTAAAAAATCCTAATGTGACCACCAAAGAACTAAAATGAGATAATTCAGCCGAAATTTTAGTTTTACCTGCAGCTTCCATAATCACCTCTACATTCTCAATAGGTAGAAAATCTTCACCAGAAAGATGAGAAATCACGGGGATAAAGCCTCCCGAGTCCACATTGATTTTGACAGTAGCCGGTTGGGAGAGTGTTAATCCACCTGGAATTAGCTCATAAACTAAAACACCTTCATCATCTTGATTAGCCGTTCGTTTTACGGCAATATCTTTTTCTGATACGCCCTTAGGCAAGCTGCCTCGAGGAATTGTCAGCGCGACCTTTGCGTCATCCGACGCAACCTCAAACGTATTTAAGCCCTCATTTCTGCGGCTCGTAAACCACATAGCCAAAACCAAAGCAACAACCAGAACAAATACAACCACTAAAGGTAGAGCAAAGCCTCTCTTTGTCACAATTTCAGTCTAGCATTTTATGTGAGAGTCAACAAAATTGGGGCTAAAGTAACTCGCCATACGCTTTTGGAATTTAGAAGTCAAAATTAACTTTTTTCTAATAAAGACCTTTTTATATTCGTAGCAATTACACGACTGAAAAGAATATATTCCTATGAAAACGGTTATGCAGCAAGTTTTACGTTTTTTGCGCTTGGACCTTTTTCACCTTCCACAACATCAAACGTGACAGCTGCTCCTTCTTGAAGTTCATCAAAAGTGACACCAACTAAATCTGTAGAGTGAAAAAAAAGATCCTTTTCTTCTCCTTCACGGGTAATGAATCCGTATCCTTTATCGGTTTTTGTTTTAATTGTTCCATTCATAAATGTTTGTAAATTGATTTACTAAATCTACTTGTCCTCCTTTCCTTCTTGTTATTGTACTATTTTGGGCGAAAATTGCGTAGAGGCCCAAAAAACCTTACTTCGTATTTACTAAATCAGCCCGAAAAATTCAATCAGCTCCGCGATGTTAACGCCAAGTCTGACTTGGCAGTCGCGTCTAACGCGGCGCACTTACCTGTCCGCCGTAATTTTCTTGATCCTCGAAGCTCTTGAGCGTAGTAGATAGCGTAGTAGATAATAAAGGCGGAGGACTTTTTTTCTAAAGACCAATGCGGAGTTCGAGCCGATATCTTCGTGATTAGGGGATTTTCGAACCTTGCGCTGATCAGGTAACTAAAATCAACCGCGCTTGACAAGTATTAAGCGTCAATGATAAGGTCTTATTTATCTTATAATGGCAGAAGAAACAAAATCCAGCCTTAGCCCGGCAATCGTCGTTGTTGGGATTGTGGCGCTGGTAATTATTGCGATTGCCCTGTTCTTCGCTTTCGGTAAATCACAGCAATCAGTAACTTCTTCCCAAGAAACTGGTGAAGAAATCACAGCTTCACAGGAAACCCGAACTCCTACCGGCTCATTCGAGTTTCGGGGTCCCGGATACGTAGAAGTTTCTGATCCCAGAGAAGCAAGTATCATCATCGTCAACGCCCCAGGTGCCCAAGCAGCGAGGCCGATTGACGTCACTTTAAAGGTCGACGGCAAAGAAGTATGGAAAGAAACCATCAAAGCAGGTGAGTCCAATTGTGGTGATGCCAATACGTGCAGCATCACAGCTCCATCCAAACAAACCTGGGAAGGCATTCGTGAAGGCCAATATGGCCCAACACTCGAAGCGACTGACGCCGCCGGGAATCTCCTCGCACTCTTCGCAAATCTGGGCGCCTCTGAAGGTTTTTAGACCAGTTTTCCCTTCAGTAGATCATCACTCTACAACCTTCAAGATAGACTTGGGTTGGCACATAGTGGAGCGGAAAAATTTTACCTCTTTCTGTTTATCAGAGGGCAAAATTGGAAGTTAAAAATAGTTGCAATTCCCTTATTTTTGGACTACAACCCTGTGCGGATATGGAATCTCAATCTTTTCGCGGTCAAATGCAATCTTTATCCTCTTTCTCAATTCTCTTGCCACATCCCACTGTTTGATCGGTTTTGTTTCCCCCAATACCTTAATCTCAATTGCCGATTCCGCAAAATCGTCAACCCCTAGAACTTCTGGGGTTTTAGTAATCAGAGGCCCAAATTCTTTATCACGTAACATTTCCTTACCAACTCTGTTTAGAACTTTAATAGCTTTATCTAAATTTGTTTCATATGCAACTGGAACGTTCAAATTCACCCTAGCGTAGCCTAGTGTCAAATTGGAAGCTGTTTTAATTTCTCCATTGGGAATGGAATGCACAACACCGTCCAAATCCCGCAAAATTGTCCGCCGCAAGTTAACATCCTCAACCAGACCTGCCGAATCGGCTATTTTAACCACATCTCCCTTTCGATATTGATTCTCCATGATAATGAAAAAACCAGCTATCAAATCCCTCACCAAATTTTGAGCCCCGAATCCAAAAGCAAGACCTACCAATCCTGCTCCAGTCAAAAGAGGCACAATATCTATCCCCAATTCCGAAAGTATCATCAAACCCCCAAGTAAAAACAGGACAGCAGCAATGGCATTTGAAACAACCGAGCCCAAAGTTTCCATCCTTTTTACAAAAGATTCTTTATTTTCTCCTGCTCGCCTTTCTGTCAAAGCGAGTATTTTAGGGGTAGTTCTTTTCAAAAAAAGTCTGGCTACAAATACAACCAAAACTATAACGAGAATTTTTAATCCGGAGGAAAAGACCTTGGCAATTATCAATTCAAAATCTATTTCAAAACCCACGACCATTAACTTAACCAAAAGGCCAAACTATGTCAAATTCTAGAATACGCGGGGTCTTAAAAGTATTCACAAGTCATGATATCTTAAGATTAAGATGCTTGACTTAGCAGTTTTGCTGTTGATTCTGATTCTGTCATCCGCCTTTTTTTCCGGCGCAGAAGTTGCCTTCCTTTCAGTCAGTCAAGTCAAAATAAGATCTTTGATAAAAGAGGGGAAAATCGGTGCCGGTGCCTTACAACGACTCAGGTCGAAACCTCAAAAAATGATTATAACCATATTAATTGGAAACAATGTCGCCAATTTCTCAGCAGCAGCCCTAGTTACAATTATTGTCGAAAATATGCTTGGATCCCGGTGGATTGGTGCAGGAGTGGGTATCCTCACACTCATAATACTAATCTTTGGCGAAATTATCCCTAAATCAATATCAACAACTCACTCACAAACAATCGCTCTATCACTGGCTCAACCTATCGAAATTTTAAGTATAGCCCTTTCACCTATAGTTAGCCTACTAACAAAACTCTCAACAGTCATAAACAAGTTAATCAAGGCAAAATCTTATACGGCACTTACCAGAATGGATGTAAAATCGGTAATTGAACTGGGGCTGCAAAGCCATGTCATAGAACCTCATGAAGAGAGAATCTTACTTAAGACTTTAAAACTTCACGACATTTTAGCTTCAGAAATCATGACGCCGAAAGACAAGATTTTTTCCCTAAACTCCAACCTAAGAGTTACAGAAACACACGCAAGAATCGAGAATCTGCGCTACTCTAGAATTCCTGTCTACGAGAAAAACCCAGACAATATTGTAGGTGTTGTCAACACGATTGATATCCTAAAATCAACCAGAATTGGAAACGAAAATCAAACCCTCAATGAAATTGCCGCAAGTCCGACCTTCGTAGCTGACGAGACCAAAATAGACTCTATTCTCAGATTCTTCCAGCGTAACCAGTCACATATGATTATAGTCATCAACAACCAAAAGAAGCTTGTGGGGCTCATCACCCTCGAGGATATTCTGGAGGAAATAGTCGGGGAAATCACAGACGAAAAGGAATTATCTCCGGGTGCAATAGTTCGTATAGATAAAAACACAATTATCGCCCACGGCCAAACACAGATCTCAAGGATCAACCGTTTTTTAAACATTAATCTTCCGGAAAATTTAAAAACCTTATCAGAATTAATTCGCTCAAAAACCACTAAAATCAAAACAGGCGACAGTTTTGAAATTAACGGGGTTAAGATAACAATACTGCAAATTTACATGCATTCCTTAAGAAAAATTAGGTTGGAAAAAATAAACCCAAGTGTCTAGCTTAAAAGTATATCAGAAGCCTAAATTTGAGGCTAGAATAATCAGCTCGCAGGATGGGACGATTTCAGAACGGCCAATTGGCCGGAAATCGTGGATTATCCGGAAATTACTTTACAACAAACACAACAACTTCTTCAGTTGGTCACCTGACATTTCGGGTAAAATATTTATGATCTAAGTTCTTTATCAACTCTATCTGACAAGAAAATCTTTATCAATGACTGATAAGGGACATCTCTTGCATTAGCAATTTGTTTTATTCTCGCCAGTAAATATTTGGGCAATCTTAAGGATATCGATTCAGTCGAAGGTCGTAGATTTGGGAAAATGACGTGTTCCGCTTTGGACCAATCTATATATTCAGTTGAATCATGCACTGCCCAGAATGCTCTCTCTTCGTCTTCGGTTTTAAACTTAGGAATCAATTTTAACTTTTTCATATTCACCCCTCTCTTTAATATTCATATCTCGAAAAGAAATAGGTCTTACTTTCCGATTTCTTATTGTAAAAGATATGAACAATAGCCTATTTTGGTTTGTTTTTCCTAATGCTTGATACCTTATCTCTCGATCCGAGTGTGCCTTATCTTCGTTAAGTAACAAAGGCTTATGGCTGAAAATTTCCTCTGCTTCTTGATAAGTGACATTATGTTTTATTAAATTTTTGTCGATATTACCCTGATCCCAATCAAAAGCAACGGGCTCAGGTAGTATCTTCACTTATTAAGTATATTACAAGAATATACAAAAGTCAATTATCCATTTGGGGTGTTGACATTAAATTCTGGCTCTACTTAATAGACAACATTAGAACCTATTTTATTAATACATGACCAGCAACTACCGCCGCAGCAAGCTGTAAAAAGAAATCAACGGCCTTGTTCCCAACGTAATTTGTTATTCTGCTAAGTAGTTTTGCCTTTGCTTTGGCATCCATTGCCCCTTGCGAATAAAAGGCAATTATTTCTTGAAACAATTCCTTCTTTTCAGTTGAAGACAAACCACTATTTCCGATTGTATTTACCAGCTCTTTTAATAAGTAGCTAGGGTCTTGGTTCGAAAAAGTGTTACTTTGTGAAACAAATCCTTCAACATTGTGCAGTTCGATGTCGGTTTCAAAACCTTGAAATTTACAATTTATAATTTTCAGGTCTCTAGAATTTGTTGCCTTAATAGCTGTTGACATAGTGATGAATTGTACCATGGGTTCGATTACCCAACTCGGAGTATTAAAGAATTGAGGCTAAGTTTTACTGGTTCCACCCCGTGGACAACATTAGAACCTATTATTTAGTTAATTAGCTTCGTCGGATATATTTTTGTGGGTTTCAAGGTAGTGCCTTGCAACAGTAAAAAAAGCAGCTATGCTTACTCCAACGAATATCAAGGCGAGCAAAATTATGACGGTATTTTCAAAACCAAATAATGATTTCAAAAATAACGCTGCTGCAACTGCTCCAGAACAAAGAAAGATAAAACTCCCTAAAAAATCCTTCATATTTTCATAGAGTAAGACTCCTTGCCACTTTTTCATTAATAAAAATATATGCTTTTGGAATTTAGAAGTCAAAATTAGAAAAAAATAAATTTAACTAGCCAAGCGACAACACCAAGACCTATTGAAAAAATGGCGAGCATGGTTAGTATAGAAGTGTTAACAAATGTTGCTTCGCTCTTTTGAATATTGCCGCCTAAAGAAGCCGATTTCCCTAATAGCCCAACTAATATTCCTAAAATTAGCCCCACAACAGAACCAATAATTACACCATTTGTCATCCCAAACACAGCTCCCCAGAGCAGGCCATTTATTGCTCCAATAATTAATCCATATATTATTGCTGGTAACATTTGTACAGGCAGCTTGAGTAAAATATATGCTTTTGGGGTTTAGAAGTCAAAGCTGGGTTACTTCTATGTTGCTTATTATCACATTCTCATCCCCATAACACCTGAATCCAATCATTCCATATGTGTCACGAAATCTAATAATAGACTCATCGCCAAAACCGTATTTTTCGCCTATTATTTCTTTTTCTTTCACTGGCCAATTTGCTCGATAATTTGAAGGTAGATTCCATACGAATGGTTTTTCGCCAATCTCTTTAAAACTTAATTCGAGTTTATTCTTATTCACCAATATATTGACCTCGTGAGGTTTTTTTTCATTAAATGCAGTTTCAGCATTCATAGGATAAATCTCGTGCGTTAAAATATCCCAATTTCCATCTACTCTAACATGAGGAACTATCCAAAGCTGTTTTTTCTGACCAGAAACCGCATTTGATCCATTTAAATCCTTAATTCCTATCGCAATCATAAAATAATTATTAAGATCTAGTGCTCTAAAAACAAAGCCAAACCAATTGTTATTAGTTAAATACTCAATCTTTTCAGCAACGTTACTTTCTCTTCTTTTTCTAGTGTACCCAAACTCTACAGATGTCTTAAACTTTTCGAAGTTGAATACAAAATCTATAGAAAAATTCTTCCAATAATAATACTTAATTAAAGCGCCAGAATCTGAACTCGTAATACGAAAGCCTCTTTTGCTTATTTTTTCTACCCTACCTTGAAAAGTTAAGTTATTCAAACAATCATCTAGAAAAAATTTTCTTGATTTTTCATATGCAGAAAATACATCAGTTATTTCTTGAATTAAATTCCACAGAATTGGCAGAAAAACAACTAAAATCCAAACAAGCAAAAGTACAAATAACGCAACAAGTACAGTTTCTGGGGCAAAAAGCATTTTGTCTTGCTGATTAGTAAACAATTCTGCGATGAAATCTTTATTTATGTGAGTAACATCGGGGGTTTCGTTCGGTAAGAGAAATCTATTTACGAGCCAAAGTAATAATAGTGTAGCAGTGTAAATCAGTAGTACATAAATGGTAAAAAGGGGCTTATTACTAACTCTAAACTTTAATAATTTTGACCAATCCATAATCCTGCCATTTAGGCAGGTTATAATAAGGGCAACTCAGCTCCCCGGCCTGGATTCGAACCAGGAACCTATCGCTTAACAGGCGAGCGCTCTACCGTTGAGCTACCGGGGAATATTAAAGTGCATTGAGAATTTTACCATCAGACAATTCTTAATTCCACCCTTGACGACGGTGCTAAAATGGGTTTGTGATAAAGGCAGTTACAATTTCTATTATTCTCGCGCTTGCCGTACTGGTAGCACCACAAGCACTGGCCCGTCACAAAACTCAGCCTCCTCAAACAAGTATTACCTCGACCAATACTAACAACAATGTCAACATAAACAGAAACAGCAATAAGAATGAAAACAAAGTTGACATTGATATTGAAAACAACCAGACTCAAACTCAAAACGTTACTTTGGGAACAAGAGTTGCTGCCGTTCCCAAAACTTTGCCCGCAACCGGCCCGTCTACTTTGGCCTTATCTCTAATGGCAGGTGCAATTCCTCTGGGACTGTATCTTAGAAAATACGGGAAAATTACTGCAAATCTCTAACTGCCGCTCTGTAAGCCACTGTTGAATCCTGCCTCATTACAAATAACAATACTTGCGTTTTAGGTTTAATCTCGCAATCGGCCATATCAACATAAAGTACTTTTTTGCCGACAAATTGGTCTGCCCGGTGCGATGGACAGCCGTCGCGGGTAAATAAAACATTTTTATACTGAAAATTTTCACTTAAATTACTAATATCGAATCTGATATTTTTATCAAAGATATCGGCAAAGAAAAGGTAGTAAAACGGAAAATTCGGGCCGTATTGGGCAAGCACTAGATCATATTCATTCTGGTGATTTAGCATATAAGTTGCTATTTCGCCTGCTCCCTGATCACGCAAAATCCCTTTATAGCCCTTCTGATGGACAAAATACTGATGGTTAAAATAGAAAAATTCGGCAAAAAGTAACATTGCAAATACTAAAATCAGGGCATTTCTTAGAAGTTTTTTGAGACTGAAAACAACCCAAAAACCATAAGAAGCCACCAAAACCAGCGGGAAAATCATAAAAGAAGCACGCGTTACGCTGGGAATATCCTCATAGGTTAAAACCGCACCAATTGGCGAAACGGCAAGCCAAAAAATCGGCAGAATAAACAATTTAGGAGCTTTTAGAAAGAAAAAAGCGGCCAAAAGTAAAAGCGGTGCAAAAACAATATAGATTAAACCAGTCTGTGGTACCGCATACCTTTCCGGATAGCCACCACTCAAAAACAAAAAGCTTGGCGAAAAGTGCTGTAAATAATTAGTTGCCAATTCCCTGCTGTAAACCACAACTTTGTTGTGAAATATGCGCGCAATCGTTGGATTTGTATCCGCATAAGGCAGTTCTTTGATTTTCTGCACAATATCCGGATTCTTGTAAAAAACAACCTGCGATAACCTGCCCTTGCCAATAGGCGACAGCAAAATTGCCGCACTTATTACTGTCAAAAGAATAATAGTCTTTACTAAAATTTTATCCCGCCAAAGTAGTAGAAACCCCAAAAGTAGAATTGGTACCAACGTTCTGGTCCCATGATAAAAAAGGTAGGAGGAAACCAGAAACAGCAAACTGAAAACTAGAAACTTTCTATCCTTTGCTTCTTTAAACTTCAAAAGAAAATAGAGTCCGAAAATAATCAGGAAATAACCGACAATTGCCTCATGTCCGGCACGCGAAAGAGAAATATGCCATGGCAAAATCGAAAGAAAGAAAGATGAAATAAGGGCAATTTCCCTCTTTTTAAAAATCAAAAGTGACAGAAAAAATAACGGAAAAACTGTCAAAGCCCCAAAAAGAGCAGTGGGCAGCCTGGCCGCAAACTCATTTGTACCAAACACCAACTCAAAAACTCCCGTCAGATAAAAAAGGCCGGTAGGCCGAAAGTCCTCAAATTTATTGAAAGCCAAAGGCAGAAAATTGCCGGCCGGATCTCTACCGTTTAGGATTAAAAATTTGCCTACATAGCCGACATCAACCTCATCATTATGGAAACCTACAGGAATAGACCCAAGCTTAAAAGTGCGCAAAAAGAGCGCCAGAAGAAAAATTAAAATTAAAATAAAAAGAAGGTTACCTTTTCTTAAATTCACTCCTAAACAGTAACAGAAAACAGCCGGCTAGACCAAGCGCCGAAACGCCCAAAGCCAACTTGAAAATATCGCTGTCATAATATAGACGAACTTCGTGCTCTCCGCGATTCAAAGGTACAGCCCGAAAGGTATAATTTGCCCTCAAAATCGGCACCTCATTCCCGTCGACTTGCGCCTTCCAGCCGGGATACCAATTGTCTGAAAGAAACAACAGTTTTGGCTCTCTTGAGTTTGTCGCAATAACAACCTCTTGGGATTTATAACTAATAATTTCTGCAGCTCCCTCTCCAAATTGCGCGCTTACAGGCGAAGGCTTTTCTAAAATCAATACGTTCCTAAAGTCAAAATCCGGCTCCTGTAGCTTTTGAAAAATAAGCTTTCTTCTTTCCTTCTCTAGCTTCTCAACCTCCTGACCGTTTAACCCTCCCAGTTGAGGAGGTCCTTCATAGTTTGACGCCAAGAACGCTCTAGGCAAAACCTGCAGGTTCTCAAAGACCGCTAAACCTTTATCTTCAAACACTTGCTTAAAATTATTTTCTTCCATAACTTCAACTTCGCCCACTTTAGCAATAACGAATTTAACTCCGACTAGGTCAATTAATCTTCTTCGGGGACTTTCTATAAGTTCGGTAGTGTTTCCTCTGCCTAACCCGGCATCTGCTCTAAAGGTGTAACTTTCGAGCCTGTTGCCCTGCATTACATAAGTAAATTCACTATAGCTCTGATTGTTCAACGAATCATAGCCTTCCGGCCAAAAAATTTGGTACTGGCTGGCAAAATTATTCTCCAGGAAACTGTCTCCCACTCCCCAAGAGCGAAAATAGCCTTGATTCTCCCTTATGAATTGCAAGATCCCATTATTGGGAAAAACGTATTGTCGCTCGCTAAAGGAAAAGTATTTTTGGGAAAAGTAAAAGGTATGCGCAAAAGCCAAAATTAAAATCGCCAAGGACACCCACGACCGTAATCTTGCTCGCCGCTGACCTGCTAAGATTAAAGCCGAGGTTAACACAAAAATGGAAAGGGGCAGCAGCAAGTTGCGCAGTGAAACAAGAGCATTATCGCCGCCACCAACAGTACTGACTCTTTGAAAATAGGGCAGACCAAGAAATTTCGCGGCTAAAAGGTAAAAGACAATGAGAAGATAGATCGCCCCCAAAACCCAAATAACTTTGAAAATTTGTCTGGCTCGATTTTTAAGCCACCGATCAAATCCGATTGCCGCTAAAATCGCCAAGCAAAAAGCCGGCACAAAAAGGATTCTGTTGGCAATCGAAGTCGAAAGGAAAGGAATGGGCAGGCTTAAAAATAATTTGGATGTAGGGAGCACAAACGTCGTAGATGCAGAAATTAACGCAAAAAGCGCCAAAAAGCGCACTAATTTATCTTTTTTCAAAACAAAGACGGCATAAACTGCGAAAATTAAGGCCGCAACACCCACAAATAGAATTCCTTCATAATATTGAGCCGCGCCTCCTCTAAAGAAATTGTGGGTGGCCGGATGGCCGAAAAAATCCGGCGCCAAAAGTGTCACTAAACTCTCAATTGGCAATAAAAAGCTAAAAATTACATCCTTTAAGGGAATCGATGCCCTGCCCGAGTTATAAAATAGTTCTGCCGACGGAAAAAGTTGAATTGCCGAAATCAAAGTTCCTAGAACCATCCCGAAGCAGATTTGGGCCAAGTTACTTATTCTTACCCGAAATTTCCGAGATTTTTCAAAAACCCTGAAAATCGCGTAAAAAACGGCAAAAATTGCTACGTAGATTGAGGTCTGCACATAGCCGGCAAAAAGAGATGCTGCCCAAGAAAACGCGATCACGGCAATGTATGGCTTTCTGCCATCTTTCAAAAATTTATCCACCGCCCATAGAATCAGCGGCAACCAAACTATAGAGTGAGGTGACTGCACAACCTCTTCGCCCCAAGTGATCACAAACGGGCTAAATCCAAAAGTTAAGGCCCCGAAAAAGGCTGCCAAACTGGAAAGCTCCTTCTTGCCGACTCTTAAATTCACCAAATATAAAAAAGTAAAGAAGGAGGCCAGAATTGTCGGTGTAATTCGCCAAAGATGCCAGGTGCTGATCTGCCCGAGAAACATCGCGGCAACATTCAAGGGATAAAAAACTGCCGTCTGAAAATCGGCAAGATGCGGATGACCGGAAAAGGCATGAGGGTTCCAAAACGGCAGCGCAAAATTCCTGAATGCATCAAGTGTCACCTTCAAAAAAGGAAAATAAATGCGCAGCTGATCCCAGCCGGTTAATTTATACGGCAAATTTTCCCCATAAGGAGGATAAAAGGAAACCAAAAGATTGCCATTCAAATTAACTTTCCCAAAAAATATCGGCCAAAAAAGCAGTAGGGAAAGAATTGTAAACAATCCGAGGACTTTAATCACCGACCAAAATTATCCGATTTCTTAATCTAATTTGCAAAACTTAGCTGCGGGTGGCAGTCGTGGAAGGGCCCCGACAGCGCGCAGCTCGACATTGTCTTTCTGATTAACAACTGTTTTCTGACTCGAGCGAGCACTGGCGGGAGGCCCGCCTGCAACGCTATGCGTAGCATTGCGGGAGGGAAACGACTGACAGGAGCCGTAAGTACAGTCTGTGGTAACAATAATCAAAACAACGTGTAGATAAACGGTGCCACGCCCGTGGTTTGGGCAAAGACCAAAAGCAGGCCAAAAATTAAAAGCACTGCAACAAACGGAATTAAAAACCAAAGTTTAGCTTTCCATAAAAATTCCAAAAGCTCCCCCGCCTCGCCGCCTCTGGAAAACATTTGTTTCAAAATTCTCATGACAATATGAGGATATTATACATTGGAAATTTGAAATTCCTCAAAGATCTTCTTTGAGGACTATATATCGCTCCAATGCCAAAATATCCAGCCCCGACTTCGAAAAAGTATTAAAAGCATTCTCGGGCGAATTAACAATCGGCTCGCCCTTTAAGTTAAAAGACGTATTTAAAAGCACATAAACTCCGGTTTTTTGACCGAATTTTTTAATAATATTGTAATAGCGCGCGTTCTGATTCTTACTGATTATTTGCAGTCTGCCGCTTCCGTCTACATGTGTGACTGCCCGAATAACTTTTTGCATATTTTTCTTAACAGGAAAAACTGCCAGCATAAATTTTGTCAAATCTTCGTGCTTTAAATCCCCAACTTCAAAATAATCCTTTGCCTTTTCAGTCAAAACCACCGGCGCAAACGGTCTATACGGTTCTCTGAATTTAATTTTTGTATTGACAACATCCTTCATTTCCTCACGCCTTGGGTCTGCCAGAATCGATCTTGAACCGAGTGCTCTTGGCCCCCATTCTGCTCTGCCATGGAAAAACCCGATAACTTTGCCGCCGGCAATCTCACCAGCTAAAAAGTCGACCAACTTCTCTTCGGAGGTAATTTTTTTATATTTAATCCTCTTGCCTTTCAAAAATCGCTCGATCTCGCTGTCCTCAAATTCCTCTCCAAAATAACAAGTCTCCTGGACAAATTTGCGCGCCTTGCCCAAAAGAGCATGATAAACATACATCGCCGCGCCTAAACTTCCGCCGTCATCACCTGCTGCCGGCTGAACAAAGACTCGTTTAAAGGGTCCTTTTTTAAGAAGAACTCCGTTGGCAACACTATTCAATCCAACTCCCCCGCCGATGCAAAGATTCTCACTTTTGACTTTACCATGTACAAATTTGGCCAAATTTAAAATCACTTCTTCAGTGAAGGCTTGAATAGATGCGGCAATATCCGCATACTTCTGGTTTAACTCGCAAAGCTTCTCAAAATCATCAGGTTTTTCTCCAAAATACGAAGGATATCCGCTAGATTCGGTAAAAAAGTGTAAGTCGTAGGGTCTTGGTTGGCCAAAAAGCTCGACAAATTTCTGGCTGTATGCACAATCTGCCGATTTATGAAAGGTAAAATAATCCATATTCAGTCTAAATGAGCCGTCGTTATACACTTTAACCAACCGTCTGACTTTATCGAAATATCGTGGCTTTCCGTAAGGTGCCATAACCATCACCTTATACTCCCCATCGTTAACCTCAAAGCCCAAAAAGGCGGTAAAGACAGAGTATAAAAGCCCTAAGGAGTGAGGAAATTTAATTTCTTGAAAGATTTTGAGATCTTCTCCTTGCCCCTTGCCATATGCTGTAGTTGTCCACTCACCAACACCGTCAAAAGTCAAAACGGCTGCTTCATCAAAAGGCGATGCATAAAAACTTGAAGCCGCGTGGGAGATATGATGAGGGACAAAAAGAATTTTAGAAGGCGTAATTTCCAGTTCGTCTGCTATAATCGATCGTACCCATAGCTTATCTATAAGCCAGACAGTCATCGATTTGGCAAATAATCTGGAAGCTACAGGATAAGTAGCCAATGTCGAGAGTAAAATTCTCTGAAATTTCCAAAAAGGTTTCTCGTAAAAAACTACGTAATCTAAATCCTTAGCATTGATTTCGGCTTTTTTAAGACAAAAATCAACTGCCATTTTGGGAAACTCACTGTCATGTTTTTTACGGGTAAACCTTTCCTCGGCACTTGCGGCAATAACTTTACCGTCGGCAATTAAAGTAGCCGCTGACTCATGATAAAAACAAGAAATACCCAGGATATACATTTTTAAAGTTAAAAGTTTAAAGTTAAAAGTTTAAAGTTGTCGAAGTCAACTTTTATACTAACTTTAAATTTTGAATTGTAACTTTGCATTTTGAATTTTGAACTTTGAATTACCTTTAATATTGCTTTCTGGCGCTTTTTAAATCGCCTTTCTCATGTTCCCATTTCTCAAAATTGCTTCTTCCTGGCCTTCGCAAATTTAATGGATCGGCAACTGCCCGAAACACCAATCCCACTGGCGCCAAAATCACCAAATAGAAAATAGAAAGAATTACCTGAGACTGAAAGTTGCCAATAATTCTGGCAATTTTAAGCCACCTTTTCCAAAGAGGTTTGACAAGATTCATTGCACAATTAAACCACGACAGCACCCCATACTGCCAAGGTGAAGGCAAAAAGTAACTATTTAAGTGAGATATGAAACTTCAATGAAGCCGCCAAAAGCAGCACGAAACCTAAAACAAAAAAAGCATCAGTGAATGTGATATTGCCAAAAAACTTTAGATTTGTCAGAAATTTTTCAAAGACTAAAAAAAACAAAAATGAAACCATCGCCAAAGCAATCAGAACCTGCATCCAAGCCATTTTTCCGCCTCGCAGTAAAAAGGCATTATAGGTAGCCGAGATTGAAATTAAAAGGACGATTACGGCAACAGCCGTCGAAACCGACAATGTCATCACATTTAGTTTGTCGCAAACTGACCTAAATTGTCAAACCACCTCAGGTGCGGTCAAACTATAGATAATCCCGCAGCTTCTTAGCCCGTGTGGGATGGCGCAATTTTCTGATCGCTTTGGCTTCGATCTGCCGGATTCGCTCCCGAGTCACTCCAAATTCTTTGCCAACCTCCTCTAAGGTTCGCTGTTTACCGTCTTCAAGGCCAAAACGATACTCCAAAACCTTGGCCTCTCTTGGCGAAAGAGTTTCCAGAACTTCCCTTATATGGTCTTTTAAAAGCGCTGCGGTTGCCTGGTCTGTCGGTGAAGCCGACGCATCCTGGATAAAATCTCCGAGTCTCGAATCCTCTTCCTCGCCAACGGGTGCTTCCAAAGAAGCCGGCTCCTGGGAAACCTTGATGATTTCGCGCACTTTGTCAACACCAATATCCATTTCCACAGCCACTTCTTCAGGCAAAGGCTCTCTTCCCAATTCCTGCATTAATTTTCGCGAAATCCTATTGAATTTATTGATTGTCTCTACCATATGGACAGGAATACGAATCGTTCTTGCCTGATCGGCAATGGCGCGTGTTATCGCCTGTCTAATCCACCATGTCGCATAAGTTGAAAACTTGTAGCCGCGGCGCCAGTCATATTTCATCACTGCTCGCATCAGGCCGATATTTCCTTCCTCGATAAGGTCCAGGAGCGTCAGGCCCCGGTTAACGTATTTTTTGGCGATCGAAACCACCAGCCGCAAATTGGCATTAATCAATCTTTCCCGGGCTTTTCTATCGCTCTTTTCGACTCTTTTTGCCAAAGCGACTTCTTCCTCGTAGGTTAAAAGCGGCACCCTGCCGATTTCCCGCAGATACATCCTTACAGGATCGGAAAGATAGCCCTCTTCGAGCGTTGCCAGTCTCTCCAGCTCTTTTTCAAGTTCACTAACAGATTTGGAAATCTCCGCCGAATCAAGCTCGGTCGTATCAAACACATCTACTTTTTCATTCAAAAGTTTTAAATAAAGTTCGTCGATTTCGCCGATATGATTTTCCGGTTCGGGAAAAATCGCCAGAATTTCGTCTTGAGTAACAAATCCCTGTTCTTTGCCGCGCTTGATTAATTTTCTAAGCTCCACTTTCACATCGATCTTTTTTTGCGCTTTTTGCTGATCGTTTTTTTCAGATTCTGTCACTTTCTCATGTGTCTTTTTGTTCATGACTCCTGCTCCTTTAAAAGTTTCGAAAGCTCGTCGAATTTTTCGGTTAATTTATTAATATTCTTATCTTCTTTTGCCTTCTGAGCCAGTTTCAACTCCGCTGCGATTGCCATAATCTGTCTTCTCAGCGAAAACTGCTTTATGCGCCTGGCGACTTTTGTTATCTCTTCCGCCCAAAACTCCTTCTCGGAAAAGATTGGGCTTACATTAACAAGATACAAATTATCAACGAATTTATTCAAATTTTGTGGCAATTTGCTTAACAACTTTTTAACATTTCTCGTTTTCGAACCTCTAATTATAGCATGCAGCCAACTAGAAAAGTCTCTTGCGTCTTCATTGTCAAAATCAGCTGGCGAAATTTTAGCGGTGATCTTTTCCAAAATTTCATCCTGATGCAAAATCAGGGCGCAAAAATATTCCTCAAGCACTTGTGAACTTTTGATCGACTCGGCAGCTTCAAAGCTTGCCAACTCACCCATTTTGGCACCAAAACCTCTATTTTTTTCAACGGCCGCTGCAACGAAAGAAATCTCCAAATCCAAAACTTGCGCCAATTTTTCTGTGTAATGGGCTCTTGCCAGATCATCTGAAATTTTGGATATGGGACCAATTGTTTCCTGTCCGATTTTCTTCTTGCCGGCGGCCGTTTTCGGGTCATTGCGGCGGATTGCCGATTCGATCAAATAGTCATAAATGTCTGCCGCTTCAGAAAGTGCCTTTTTAAATCCGGCAGTATCGGCTCGTACAAATTCGTCGGGATCTTTGTACTTGCCCAGATCTACAACCTTGATATCGACACCTGCCAAGTCCAAAAGCTCAATGCCCCGGTGGGCGGCCGCATCGCCGGCAATATCCGCATCAAAGCAAAGAATTACGTTTTGACAAAGACGCGAAAGCAAAGCCACCTGTCTTTCGGAAAAAGCAGTCCCTTTACTAGCCACAACGTTGCCAACACCAGCCTGAAACAGCGACAAAACATCAAATTCACCCTCAACCAAAACTGCCTCGTTTTTCTTCTTGATGGCTTCGCGGGCAACATCCAAACCAAATAAAATCGCTCCTTTGGTAAAAATCGGCGTTTCCGGCGAGTTGACGTATTTTGGCTCATCCTTTTTATCAACAATCGTCCTTGCCGAAAAACCCAAGATCTGGCCTCGCCCATCCGAAAGCGGGAAGACGATTCGATCTCGAAAACGGTCGTAGTAGCCGCCCGGCGCGCTGCCTCTTCTTGCTTCCCTGGCAACTACTAGACCACCAGTGGCAATGTCGGCAAGGGCAAAATTTCGTTTGGTCAAAAAGGACAACAAATTCTCCCAGCCTGCGGGTGCGTATCCTAGCCTGAATTCTTCCAAAATGCTTTTTTTAATGCCCCGTTCGGCAAGATAATCTCTGGCTTTTGCACCGGCCGGATGAGCCACTAGAAGGTGACTATAAAATTTTGCGGCCAGTTTATTAATCTCCATTAATTTTTCCTTTAATTTCGAAGTGCCGGTTGGCGCAAAAGAAGTCAGCTTGACGCCGGCACGCTTCGCTAGCTCCTCCAGGGTTTCGCGAAAATCCCAGCCTTCCATTTTCTCCAAAAATGTAAAGACGTCGCCACTCTCATTACACCCAAAGCACTTAAAAACCTGCCGCTCCGGCGAAATCATAAAGGAAGGTGTTTTTTCGCCGTGAAACGGGCAAAGCGCACTAAAATTCCGTCCGGATTTTTTTAGAGGAAAATAGGAAGACGCAACCTCTACAATATCAACCCTACTCTTAACTTCGTCAACTTGATCCATGCCAGATCTGTATAATACTTCTTTTAAGCGAAGTCAAAGGATTATATAATATTGACCCAAGGAGAGGTGCTAGAGTGGACGATTAGGCAGACCTGGAAAGTCTGTATAGCCGCAAGGTTATCGAGGGTTCGAATCCCTCCCTCTCCGCAGTTTTTGGCTTTCGATATTTCGGAAGACAAAAAGTGTTGAGGGAGAGGCAAGAATCCTTCAGGGTTCGTTTATAACGAAGTTATACTATTCCGAAGGAATACATCCCTCCCTCTCCGCCACGTAATATGAATTTCGTGCCTTTTGTAGAAACAGCAATCGCCAGTTTTCTTTCCTGGATAATAGTTTTAGCATTCCTTTCCAAACTTATGTCGCTACCTCGACTAAGTTTTGTAATTTCCCATTACTTATTGAACATTTTGATCTTCGGAATTGTTTTTAGCGCTCTCTATAAATTCACTAAGCCCCTTTCTCCTTTCACCACTATGGCGACTGCAATGGTTACCCTATTTGCGGTAGAATTTATTTTCTGGAAGTTTATTTACACCGGAAAAATCTGGTTTCTGAATTTTTTTGACTGGATCTTACCGGCTTTTCTAGTTGCCTCAACTATCTATCTGGTTGGATTGTACTTTAAAGGTTCTTAATTTTATCCTTTGCCTGTCCCCAAAGTTTTTTTGTATCTTTAAAAGTCAGCTGATCTTCAACCTCGTCAATCGGCAGCCATTTCATATCACTGACTTCAAACGCAGTCGAGGCCTCGCCGCGGCCGACGTATTTCATCAGAAAAAAAACAACTGTTTTAAAAACTTTTTCCTTGTCCTCATAGTAAAAATAACGAGTTTCCCCAACCCGCTCGATAATCTCCGCTTTTACTCCCGTCTCCTCTTCCACTTCCCGAACGGCAGTCTGCTCTTCAGATTCATAAATTTCCCGATGACCTTTGGGAAAATCCCAACCCTTATGCTTTGAATGTTGGGTTACTAGAACCTTTGGCTCATTTGACTCTTTTGAACCGTTTGTCTCTTTTTTAACAACGATTCCGCCCGCTGAAAAGATCCTCTTGATAGGCATGAGGCGGAGGAGAGAGGATTCGAACCCCTGATGACGTTTCCGCCATACTCGTTTTCGAAACGAGCCCGTTAAACCGCTCCGGCACTCCTCCTCTTGTACGCCCGACAGGATTCGAACCTGTGACCTTCAGCTCCGCAAGCCGACGTTCTGTCCAACTGAACTACGGGCGCAAAGTGACGTAATTATAACTCAGTCAGGAATGTTTTTCGAAGCTTTTGATACTTCTGGTACTTTTGGTACCTGTGGTACTTTCATTCAGTCGAAGTTGATGCGTTTCTGCAGTGATTGGGCCCATTTGTCAAAAAGGGTATGGACCGGAGCCGGATGGTAATGAAGGTGTTTTTCGATAACATCGAGTAAAGTCCGCTCTGTCACATTAGATAAAAGAATAATCAGCCTTGTAGGAAAATGCAGATTGGTCTGCACCATTAAAAGCCTGTCATCGCCTCGCTTCTCAAACCAGAATGAATCAAGTTCTTCCCATAAAAAGGCCCGGCCGCCGGAAATAATGCCCATATTGGTCACTTTGTGCTCGATAACATCCGGCTGGGCCGTTGCCAGAACAAAAGCCACAAAAACCACGGCAATGATTACACCAACCAGGAAAAATTCGCCAAAAGCAATAGCCGCCAAAACAAAGATCAAGCCGTAAAGCGTCACTTTGGTAAAGTATCTTTTAGATCTGGCCTTAAAAATTCTGACCGGAGATTTCCAGGAAACTATTGCCTTTGCCTCCAGTGCCGCTACGTGCTTGGCATCCAGCTCTTCCTTTGTTAAAAGAACCCCTTTGTGGTGGTCTATGTGATGCTCGCTTTTTCGAAACGTCGGCATTTGGGCAGAGGAATACTCTAACTACCAGTTTATCATAAAGAAACTGAGGGATCTCAGTCTTTTTCTAGAATCTCAAAATTGCAAAGCAATTTTGAAAAGGAGCAACAGACTTATTGTGAAGCATTTTTGTGAATATAAAAATACGGAATATTAAAGTCTAGTTGCGACGCGGCGGTGGGGGTGGGATTCGAACCCACGATGACATTGCTGCCACAATCGTTTTCAAGACGATCCGATTCAACCACTCTCGCACCCCACCAGAATTAAGTCTAATTTTAACAGACTCAATGGTCATTTACCATAATTTTAGCTATAATTATTGCAGAGTGGCTTAGTAAATGATAATAGGTTTTTGCAAAAATTGTAGAAGAAAATTTAGAAAGAGAGAAACTAAATATAAATTCTGCTCCTTAAAATGCGCAAACAGCTATAACAGGAACGGTTTAAGCTTGGTCCACTTACCAAAACACAATTCTGATTTGGCTGAGTTTATAGGGGTTTGTCTCGGCGATGGCTGCACATCTAGATTTCAGGTGACAGTCTTTCTTAATTCGATAGCTGATAAAGAATACATCTTTTGCATTATCAGCTTAATTAAAAGATTGTTCCCAGGAGCAACAACCTCTGTTTTTAAAAGAAAAAACTACAATATGGTTGATATCAAGATTAATTCAGTTACAGTCTCTCAGTTTATGAAGAAAAACGGCATAGTTTCAAACGCCAAGTTTATACCTAACTGGATTCTTAAAAGACCAATTTATATTAAATCATGTATACGGGGCCTATTTGATACTGAAGGAAGTATATCGTTTAAACAATACGAGTCTAGATTAGGGGTAAGTTTATATAAGCAACTTAACTTTAGGAACAATGACATTCAGTTAATGACATTTGTAAGAGACAATCTTCTGAAATTAGATTTCAAGCCTACGGTTACATTAAAACAATCTTTATATTTGAGTACTCATGAAGGAATTAATAAATTCTCAAAATTAATTGGCTTCAGTAATCCGAAGCTAAATGCAAGGAGCAAGATCGAAACCATTGAACAGTATCACAGGTTTTTCCGTTAACCTTGTACGGTGGGTACAGGATGTTCACTCCGTGAAGAACAGTGCCTTTCAGTTGCACTATTTACGAACCTGTAAACTTCACCTGTACTTGCGGAGGAGGTGGGATTCGAACCCACGTGAGCCTTACGACTCAAGAGATTAGCAATCTCCCGCAATGGACCAACTATGCGACTCCTCCAAAAAACATGTTCGTCTTGCCACCAAAAGCTTGAATATTTTAACCTAACCAGTACCAATTAACAAACAGGATTGAAGCAGCAAAAAGTCCAATTAAAAACATGCACAAAACAATAAAGTAGCTGATTTTCTTTAAAATGTGGGCCAGGTAAATAAAAACGGGGAAAGCAACAATCTGATATCTGGTGTATGACATGGTATCTGTAACTAATAGTGGTGTCAGCCACAGTAAAAAACTCATCCACCAAAGCTTATATCCCAGAAATTTTTTACTCTTAAACAAAAGCAAAAGCAAAAGAATAACCGTCAAATAATCAATCATTGAATAGTGAAAAGAGTGAAGTGGCAGTGCCGGAATATAAAAGAGCAGCGCAAAATTCCAAAGCAGAGGAGAGAGAGGAAAATACGTCTTGAACCACTCACTGCGTATACTGTAGAAGTACAAAGGGTTACCGGTGTAGATATAATTAAACACGATCCATAACAAAAACGGGGTAAAAATGATCGCCAGTAAGACCATCAAATCCTTTTTAAGGAATTTCTTCGGTTTAGCTTCCCGAAAATAGGTATAGAAAAATAAAACTGTTAATAGGATAATATTGCCTCTCGTAATATTTAAAAAAGATAAAAAGATTGCCGATTTTACCCATCGCTTCTTAATTAGAAAATAACTAAACCAGATTAGCAGAAACAGTTGTAACCCTTCCGTAAAATAACTTCTAAAAAAATTGCGAATGGGAAAGCAAATATTAAAAAAATAGATTTAAGGGCAAGATCCTTTGAAAATAATTTTCCGATAACGTAATACAAGCCAAAAAAGTTCAGCACTAAAAGCAGATTGGCAACAACAAATGCTGTCAACTCAATATTGCCAAAGAGCATGTTAAACAAAAAAAGAGTAAGTGGATACAAAGGGAAAAATGCATATGTTAAACCATCTATGGCGCCTTTATCCCGTATCTCTCTAGTCTGAGGATTTTTTGGATAACCTACGCTTGCAATCTTCAAGTACCATTGGGCATCATACTGTCCCAAGGCTCTCAAAAAATTAAAAGAGCCGCCACTAATACGTTCATCTTGAAAATAATGGTGAGCACTATACTGATAGTTAAAACGGTTGAATTTTATAATTTGATTGAAATTTTGAATGAAAAGATAAAGCACAGAGTTGAAAAGTATAAAGAAGCACAAGTACAACAATAAAACTTTATTCTTTTTAATCAATGCCATCATTATCGATTTTTCCTATCCCAAAGCCACCGCACAAGCCCAAACAGCTTTTGCACCAGCTCTTTTTAAAACCTTTGCACACTCGGCCATTGTCGCGCCGCTGGTAAAAACATCATCAACCAAAATTATGTTCATGCCGGCAACGTCAGATCCTGAATCAAGTTCAGGATAACGGGCGGGGTGTATCGCAAAAGCTCCTCGCACATTCTTGTGTCTGTCATCCTTTTTTAAACCGACCTGACTTTTTGTTTCGCTGATACGTATCATCGTATCGGCAATCGGCACATTAAATTTTTTGGCCAACAGTTCTGCTAAAACCCTCGCTTGATTAAACCCTCGCCATTTTTCTCTTTTTGGATGTAGAGGAACGGGCGTTAATAAAAGGTCAGTCGGCAAATCAAAACGCCAAATATTTTCTACAACCAGGTCGGTCATCAACTTGCCAATGTCATACACCCACTTGTATTTAACCTTGGCAATCGCTTTCTTGACCGTACCTTGATAACGGCAGGCAACTGCCAAACCGTCAAGGCCATATTTCGTCACACAGCCGGGGTGAGTCTTGCCGCCGATAGCCTGTCTTTGGCAAACGGGACAAACAGGCTTCTCGATATATTCAATTTTCGAAAGGCAATCGCGGCACAAATAGCTGCCGACTTTACCACAGGAAACGCATCTTTTGGGAAATATTAAGTCCAGGGGAGAAAAAGGCATCTTCTGATATCATTATGCATAATGAGAATCGTAAATCGCAAAGCCTTCCATAGATATCAAATTCTGGAAAAAGTCGAGGCGGGGATCGCACTTCGCGGCGCCGAAATTAAATCAATCAGGGCAGGCAGGGCCAATATCAGCGAATCTTTCGCCAGGACAAGAGACGAGGAAGTTTATCTTCTAAATGCCCACATTTATCCGTGGATGGGCTCGCAAAAATATACAGACGAAAGACGCGAGCGCAAACTTTTACTTCACAGAAAACAGATCTTGAACTGGCAGGGCAAAATCGCCGGCGGCAACTTAACAATTGTGCCTTTGTCAATTTACATTAAACACAATCTGGCCAAAGTCGAGTTGGGCTTAGCCAAATCAAAAGCCAAATTCGACAAACGCGCTGCTTTGAAGAAGAAAACGATCGAGCGGGAAGTCGCCCGCCAGCTTAGAGGCGACAAAGATTGAATCCAAAGCTGGTTTCTGCTAAAATTCACTCTTGCCATTTATCAAAATCCTCAGGATTTTGAAGAGGAGAAACAAACTTGCGATAAGATTTTAGTTTTAGCTAAAATCGGAAAGCAAAGTTTCGTTTCGACGACGACGCGGGGATGTATCGTTTCGACAGGATAGCTCTTTAAAAACCGCAAGCCGAATATGATTCTAAAGTGCGCAGTCTTTGAATCAAACTTACGTGCAAAGAACAAACTTGCACAACTGGCTGATGCCGTTTTCGGCGTCAGGCAGCCAGCTTACGCTTTTGCTGCATAAGCAAGCTTGAGCTTGTCTCTCTGGCTTTTTCTCGGTGAAGCTTTTTGAGGCACAAACTTAGCCGAGAGTAGGTCTTCAGCCTTGATCAGGCTTCAGACTGAAACTGCCGATCTTTGTTTGAATTTAGCCTGTTAATCGGCCACAAATTTAAACGAGAATTTATAGATTCCCGCCATAGGCGGGTCAGCCTCTGGCTGAAACTAAGCTTGTAGATGTTTTTGATTAGTTGTTCTGGACCCGAGCTCAACACTCGGCATCTCCACTTTTTTACTCTATAGACGCTCCCAACACCTTATTTTCGACCCCAAGATACATCATCTTCTCATCGTCCGAAATGACTACATCGCTGGCCCTGGCAAATTCACTCGACTGATATGCCCTCCGGTAAACCCCGTCTTTACCAATCACCAAAAGCGCCGAATTGCCTTTATCAACTACATAAATATTATCAAGACTGCTACTGGTGTAAATTGACTCCAATGTTCCAATTTGTCCGGAAATCCCCGAAATTTCAAAGTTTTGATTTTCGCCTCGCAAAAAGTTTAAAACACGCGACCCTGATGTTACCCAGACAGACCCGTCAATCACCAATCTAGAAGCGGCATCAAGATTCGCCTTTTCCCTCAAATAATCAGCTGAACGACTGTAGCCGCCCACAACCGGCACAAATTTGGCAATTTGATCGCCACTTGGCAAATAAACATTTCCCAAAAAGACAGCAACGTCGCTAGCCTCAAAATCAAAAAGGTCATCGGATTTCTCTGTCGCCAGATCGACTTTATAAACTTTGCCGCCCGAAAGAATAAAGGCTTTATTGTCAAAAACAAAACCGCTTTTGGTATCGGCAACCCCGCCGATTGTCGAAAGGCCATCCTTGCTATTGCCCACCAAAATTTTGTCACCGGCAAATACCACCAAGTTTTTACTGGAAAACGACAGCGACCTGACCGGACCCTCTGCTTCATATAGGGTCGTGAAATTTATGTTTTTTGTCTCCTGGACATCCTTAAGCTTATTGGCTATATCCCCCGAAAGTACACGAGCCTTTTCATCATTTTTATAAATGGCCAAAGCCAGCTTAATCTCCTTGTCGGCCTCGCCTAAAAGCTCTCTGGCTTTTTGTCGATTGAGCTCAAGAATTGCCTGCGCTTCACTGTATTTTGTTTGCGCCAAATTAAAATGTTCACCAAAATCTGCCAGTTTATCTTTTTGGATTCTTTGTCTTATTGCCAGAGACGCAGAAATTACTAAAATTAAAACAATTACGCCAATAACCAAAGCAATGTTTCTTCGAAGTCGAAAAACTGCTCCGAGATCGCCCCGCTTAAGCTTTTTGATTTCAGCCCAAACGGATCTCAAGAAAGAAGCACCAAACGCGACCAAAATTCCAAAAGGTGACGACCGACTCTGACTGGTCTCTGGCGACAACTGCTGATTCGCAACGACCGCCCCTGTCTCTTTCTCGCTATCTATACCCGCTTTTGCTTCCTCAACCACTTCGGCGCCAGATTCGCCCCTTGTCAAAATAGACTCCCCCGTTCTTCCGGCCGCGACCATCTCTTCTTCACTAGATTCGGCTTTCATACTCCCGTTCAGAATAAAAACCGCTCCCATCTCGGCCTGGTCCTTATCGCCGGAAAGTTCTGTCGCCAAGCCATCGATTATCTCCTCAAGATCAATATCACCACCGCGCCTAAAAACTCCCACATCAAATTTCTCCAAAAATTTCTCGGTCGCCATCAACATCAGTTGACCGGCACGAACCGGACCGGAACCGCTTTCAAATTTAATCTCCGCTTCCTGCGGCGGCTCGAAAACCAAAACTCTGATAGCATCGCCACGACGCCCAATATAGGCCACATTTTTGTAAAAAAAAGTATGGGTAAAGCTTACTTGCAGATTTTTGGGCGCAAGATAGTCATGTGTCGCCTCACCGCATAACTCAACGGCCTCCAAAATTCCGTCACCCAATCCTGCCGATTCCAGTTTATTGGTTGAAAGCTCAAAAATATCGCGAAGAAGAATAGAAAGATCCTCGTCTTTGCCGTCTTTCAAAAGAACACAGCCAACATATGTTCCAATACTTCCATCAACTAGCGTAATCCTTTTGCTAAAAACCCCGCAGGCAGAATTTTCGCTGGGGTTCCCGGCTATTTTTTCAATTTTTAAAGGCAGATCTTCCATCCTAAAAAAGTCCAATCACCAAAAATAACAGCGAGATTGAAACACCCAAGTTAAGAATGCCTATAAATCTTAAAAACGGCATAATCGGGGTAGGAAGCTCTCTGGTCACATGCTGTATTTGCTTAATAAGCATGAAGGAGAAAAAACAATAAAAGACTATAAAGAGCAAAAAAAACGGCTTAATCCAGAAAACTACGTTTACGCTGGAGATAATACCTAATGTGCCCTGTTCCACTGGCATTATGCTATTTCCCCCGGCTTCTCTGCTCTCTCTTTGTTAACTTGATCAAGTATCTCCCTGGAAACTTCCGTCGGTTTTTCGACTGCATGGAATTCAAATTCCGGTTTCTGTGCCGCGGTCTGGATATAAACATTCCCAAAGTGAAAAATCGTCCCGAAAAACCCGATCACCTTAGGATTAACATCCTGAACCTGGCTTAAATGTGCATAAGATGTTTCTTTATGTGATATTCCTTTAAAATCAATGTCAATTATCCTCTCATTCGTTAGCAAATAAACATTAAAGTACCAAATTACGAATTTATAAAAAGCGTAACCAAAAGTGAATAAGTACCAAAAAAAAGTGATTAAAAATAATTGTCGGGAGGCAAGCGTGTCAAAAATATTAAGGTTAAGTATCGAAAGGGCTAAGGGAACAAGAGACGGCATAAAAATTAAGAAAGCAGTCGTTACTGTCGCAGGAATTAGAGTTATAGGGTGGGCTCTCAAAAGTAAAATTATGCGCTCGCCCTTTTCAAGGGCTTCGAAACTAACCCCGGCCGGATCCGCCTCATAAACCGCAAAAGGATTATACATCCCCTTAATTATATGGGTCTTGTATATATCTTAGCTACCGGATCCTCATAAACTTGCTGCCAGCCGGCAAAGCACGTAAGTTGAAAATCATGCTTTACTAAAAGTGTTTTTATTGGATATTTTTGCGCAACTTCACAGTCACCGGACTTAATTTTTAAATAATCCGAAAGGATATGGCTACCGTCTGCTTTGCGCCAGCCGGCCATCCTGCCATCGATAAACACTTTGGTTTCTGGGCTCCGCCACAAGATAATGCCGCCCCATGAATATTCGTTTAAAAGACCTTCAGTCAAATTCTCCCGCTCTAGAAAACTTAATGCCTTCACCGGATATTGGTCAAAAGCAAGACGTGCCTCTAGGTTCCAGGACTTTAGAACATTTTCCAAAAAGGTCAAAGCAATCGTTGCAACCAGGGCAAAGGTAGAAAGGTAAATGGGAATTTTGGCCGCAAAACTTGTCTCAAGATTCAATTTAAAATCCAAAAACCGAACACTTATAAAAATAAAGATTGCCCCCCAGTAAAAAACAAAATTAGTTGCCAAAAACGGCAGCGTAAAAAATAGAGCTGTCAGGATAAACCAGACCGGATCAGCCTTCCTGAAATTTTTAAGAAAAATGTAGACAAATATTAAGCCGGAAAGTGCAAACAGGAGATTAATCGGGAAGTAAACAACAACCGGCTGCCATTCGGCGATATTTAAAATATTAGCCGGACTGGTAAAATCTAGAAAAAATCCGGACTTGACGGGGCCAAAAGGGAAAGGCGTAACTAGGCTGCCTATTGCAGCTGCTGCAATGCCCAACAAACCTAATCGGATAGTCGCCAGCTCTTTTCGCTTCTGTTTTAAATAGACAAAAAATAAGTAAAGTCCCAAGGTTAAAATCCCCACAATAAAGCCCCGGTGCAGATTTGCCCAAAGGGCAAAAAATAAAAACCAGAAGAAAACATGGCCAATTTTTTTAAAAAATCTCCTCTCCAAAAGAACCAATAAAACGGCAAACAATACAAAAGAAAGCGAGTGAGGACGCACCGAAAGATTAATGGTTACAATTACTGTTCCTAAAAGTACTGCCAATACTCGCCACAAATTGAGCTTTTGACCCCAAGCCAAAATCGCAACCCCTAAAGTATTTAAAAGTGCAAAGACAAAAGCTGTAGCCATATGGCCCCAATTAAAAAAAATGAAAGCGGTCGCAATCTGATAAAGAAAATAAGAATTTCCCCACAAATAGCCCGGCATCGTCCAGGAAAAAATATCCCCACGAATAATTCGTCCGGCTTCTAAGAATTCGCGCCCATAGGCCAAGTGCCAACCCAAATCCGGATCGATTTTAAAACGGGCGAGGATGAGAAAACTTAGGAGAAATACTAGTAATTTCCAATAATTACCAATTTCAAATTTCCAATTTCTAATCACTTTCGATCTTTATTACTTTTAGCAGTATTCTTGATAATCGTACTGACTATTGCAACAATCTCTTTTCCTTCAGCTACAAGATCAAAAGCTTCTTGGCTGAATTTTGACAGGTTAGTATTCTCAATAATTCTTAGCCAAAATACAGTCTCTTTACCTTCTTTCCTAACAACAGTAAAACCGTGAATGAAATCCTTTTTGGTCAAAGCGCCATCTGCCTCTTGGTCATTTGCTCCCATTGATGTAACAGAGCGTGTAACCTGATTAACAAAAATTAAATTCGTTGGGGTTTTTGGAAGCTTGTTAAGAAAATTTATAACTTTGACTATAAAATTAAAAATTCTTTCATGGATATCATAATTCTTCATTTGAAATTATAAATTTGACATTTGAAATTTGAAATTTCTAACCTCACTTCTTCTCAATGTTAAAGAAGGCAAACCCCGACTGGGGGATAGAAAGTCTTCCAGGAGCCCTAAGATTGAAGGCTCTTTTAAAATCAGCTCCTGAAATATTTTTGCCGTTTATTGTAACGCTTCCTGTTGTTCCGCTGCCTTGAGAAACGGAAGCACTGCTTGCCGATGAAATTCCACCGCTTCCCGACACCAAATCCCTAAGTTCACTAATACTATACGGGTTACCACCCCAACAGGAAGTTGTTACCGGTGTTATTCTGGAGGTATCAATGCCATCCCTACTTAGGGCAATTGCAGCATTAACAATGTCTGCCATTTCTTCGGGCGACAACCAGGCATTAGATCTACCACATTTGTCAGAATTATTTCGGTAGGTTTCGGTATACCAAGCCTTATAAACCCACGGCGAACCAGCAATTTTTTCAAAAGATTTATCAATAAAACTTGATCCTCCCTGACCGTCAGTAGTATCCCAGCCCAAGCCGTTAACCCATCCGCCTGTTGTCGAAGAATATTGCCAGTTACTTGGTCCACCTGACATGACTAATCCCTCCGTGTCTCTCACCGCCTGTTTCCAGCTCTCTGCATTTTCCTCGCGTTTAAACTCTTGACATCCTTGTCCCGGACAAATGGTTGATTTACCGTAAGCGTAGCTTCTTGCAGCTATAGCTTGCGCTTTAAGAATTTCTGTTGGCCAAGAAGAAGGGACTTCATATATATGTTTTAAATAATCTTCAAGCTGATAGGTTTCGTTATTGAAGGATTGTTTGTAGCTGTTGGTACCATTTACAGTGATGCTATCATTGCCGATTTTATTAATTGAAATTCCTGGATAGTAATATTTTAAGATTTGTTCGTAGTTCCAGCTCTGATTTTTGACATGTCCGAGAGCTCCATATTGGCTCATCCCGTTCCTATGTGTATATGCTCCAAATGAAAAAACTGCAAAAGAACCGGAAGGTGCCGATTCCCTAAACCCCTTAATTGAGGCATTGTAATCATCAGCCAGCTCGCTATCCCCGATGCTTGCCGTAAATTGTCCGGATCTGGCACTAATAATCTCCTGCTGTCTGGCAGAAAGCGCCGCTATCTTTCCCGAAAGTTCACTCTGAAACGCTTTGGCCGAGGCAATTTCGCCTTTTAAAAACTGCGACTGCTTATTTATTTGCCCTTGGGCGGAAGCCAGCCTCTTTTTGACATCTGCAAGCTTGGCGATTTTTTCGGAACTTTGCCTGATTATATCCTTATCTTCTTTGCTGCTTGTCGCCTGAAAAGCAATCAGCTTTAAGGTTTCCGAGGCGTCGCTTGAAGCAAAAATTGTCAAAAGGGGAATGTCCACAAAACTTCTGATGTAAAAATTACGAACGGTTGCCGCCAGAATTTCTTTTTGATCAACAAGTTCATCTTCGCTTTTCTGGATATCTTTTTGAACCTGGCCTAACCTCGCACGAATGGAGGCAAGCTGGGCTTCCAAGGATTTTACTTCCGATTCCAGGGGTGTCGTGGCATTTTTGGAAAGTTCCAGCTGTTTCTGTAAGTCGTCAATTTGCTTTTGGATATCGCTAATCTCATCCGCGCGGATTAGATTAGTTATCGAAAACAGTAAAACAAAAGAGATTAAAAGAGAAATAAAGACTTTGAGCATTTGGAAATTCTGATACTTTGAATACTTATTATATCAGCGAGCGTTAGCGAGATGATATATCAGAGGAGCGCTTTGAGCATGACCGGAGGGTGCTCAAAGCGACCTGCTGATATATCTTATGTCGCGGGACACAACTTTCCAAACCTAACCTCAACCCTAACAATCCAACAATTTAACCCACTTCGACTCGCGTCGAGCGAGGCGAGCAATTTAGCAATCCGACAATTAAACATTAAATCGTTTTTATCTTTGACAATTATCTTCAAAAAGTATCATCATGGATTAAGAAGCATGCTCAAAAAAATACTATTACTTGCCTTTGCGCTACTTTTTTTTACATCAACATTAACACCTAAAACAATTCTTGCCACGCATGAACAAAAATATAAAATCATAAATGGAGTATTTGGGAAACAATGTGTAATAGATAGCAGCGGTCCCTATACTTATGACCAATGTCAAAATCTTATTAATCCAGGAACATATTCATTGGTGGATGACTTCGGGTTTGCTGGTGTTCAAAACTGTATTCCTGATTCAAATGGTCCATATTCCTATAGTGAGTGCCAAAACGCACTTCATGGAGGAAGCTACAAGATTATTGATCTCGGCTACGGAAACCAATGCATACCGGACAGTAATGGTCCATACTCTTTTAATGAGTGTCAACACGAAATACTTGGGGGAAGTTATAGCCTTATCGAATCAGGTGCTGCTGGCGTTTATGCTTGTATAGCAGACCCAAATGGACCCTACACTTACGATGAGTGTCAAGAACAACTAGCAAGTACAATACCCGACCTAGATTCACCAGAAAACGGGGATGGCGAAGGGACAGGAGGAAAGCCGGGCACAAACCCCTGCCCGGGAGGAAACTGCCAAACAGCAATTGGCAACTTTTCTACCAATCCTCAAGATTTTGTTGAACAAGTCCTTAAAATTGCCATAGGCCTTGCCGGAGGTATTGCCTTTATCCTAATGGTTATTGGCGCAATACGGGTTTTAACTTCAACCGGCAATCCCCAGAACGTCAATGCCGGCCGTGATATGATAGTTGCGGCTTTGGCCGGACTTTTGTTTTTGATCTTTTCGGTATTGATTTTAAAATTTATCGGAGTAGAAATCATCGGACTTTCTGGATGAAAAAACCGACAATAATAGCTCTAATAATCGGTATAAAAAGTCTAAGCCTCCCCTCATCTACTCTAGCAGCAGATATACTTCCACCCCCAGCGGACACCAGTTGCACTGGTTTTCTCAGTTGCATTGGCAACATACGTCCTCCTGGAATTAAAGTTAAATATTGGAATCAGCAAGGTTTTGTCGGAACATTAATTAGTGACATCCTCCCCATCATCTTAGGACTTGCCGGTTTTATTGCAGTAATCATGATAGTTATTTCCGGAATCCAGTTTATGACATCAAGCGGCAATCCGGAGGCAGCAGCGGCTGCAAGAGGAAGGCTCATATTTGCACTTATCGGTTTTGCCCTGATCGTTTTATCCTATTTAGTCTTGCAATTTGTCAATCAGCAATTTCTTAATACAACTATTACCCCATGAACACCTATCTAGCCCAGATTACCGGCAATATCGAAGGCAATTTCCCTCCTGCCGGGGTAGTTGGCTCCTTTGGCGTTCTCGCCACCAAAGTAGTCACTATTCTGACCGGCATCTCCGGCTCAATTGCCATAGTTTTGATAATCATTGCCGGAATCAGGTTTGTAACATCTGGAGGTGATCCCAAGAAATTAGCCGCAGCCCAGGCCACAATTACTTATGCTATTATTGGAATAGCGGTCACAGTTTTAGCCTTTGTCATTTTAAAAGCATTACAAATTTTTATCGGATCAAACGTTCCTGTATAAATGAAATTTTTAGCTCAAATCGGCACAATTCA
Organism: uncultured Gammaproteobacteria bacterium; assembly: GCA_964562855.1. Classification (GTDB taxonomy): domain Bacteria; phylum Patescibacteriota; class Microgenomatia; order Curtissbacterales; family GWA2-41-24; genus 2-12-FULL-41-17. The sequence goes on from CAZLVB010000002.1 coordinate 33,805, forward strand.
ACCCCCTCCTAATACCGTACCTTCGGGTGATCCCGAATCCACCATCGCCGGCTTAATTAGAAACGGCATATCACTGCTATTGATCGCCTCGTTTGTCATTGCCCTAATCTGGACAATCATTGCCGGCCTGCGCTTTGTCTTTTCCGGCGGTGACGAAAAGGCAATCGGCCAATCGTGGGCTTCAATTTACTGGGGCCTAATCGGCATGGTAGTAGTTATGGGTTCCTTTGCTATAATAAAATTGGTTGAAACCTTTTTTCAGGTAGATATCCTTACAGGTGGTCTTAAGCTGACACCATGATATGAATACGCTTAACGCAAAAAGACTAAAGACTAACGCTCTAAAAACTCATTCTTGCGTTAGTCATTAAGCGTTAGTCATTTAGCAACTTATTTAGAAGGGGGTGAGAGAAAGAATTTAATGTTTAATAAATTTCGAAAATTCATACCGCTAGCTGTCGTTCAGGCATTTTACCTTGCCAGTCCGGCTTTGGTTCTGGCCGCAAACACCGAACTTGTTCCCAACGATACAATCGGTCAAGTTAACGACATAGTCGCCGTCGTCCGTGGGGTTATCAGATTCATCTTAGTGGTTGCCTTCGTTGCCGCTTTCATCATGCTTTTGATAGGAGGTATCCGCTGGATCACCGCAGGCGGTGACGAAAAGGGCGTAGCCTCGGCCCGTAACATGATTACTGCCGCCCTGATCGGTCTGGTAGTAGTTCTAGTTGCTTACGCAATTATCAGATTGGTCGAGATATTCTTTGGCTTTAATATAATTACCGGCGGAGTCAGTATCCCAACGATTAATGATTAGCAGTGCGTTAAGACTCATTCTTCCGGCAGTTTATCTGTTTTTTTTAGCAACCCCCGTCTATGCTGCACCGGCCGAGCTCTCCGGCATTGTTGCGATAATCGAAAACATCATTAAGCTTTTGGCGCCTGCCGCCGGCATCGCCTTTTTTGTGATGCTTTTATTCGGCGGTTACCAGTTTTTAACTTCCGGCGGCGACCCTAAAGCCGTTGGCGCAGCACGCGGAACTTTAACATACGCTGTAATCGGCATAATCTTGGTAGTTTCTGCGTGGCTGATTTTGCAGCTTGTTCAAAATATCACCGGTGCTTCTGTCACAACAATCGAATTCCCGGAAGCCCCTTAACCCAACTGTCACCCCGTGTCCAGTAGCCGTTCCGGCCCCAGTACCTTGCGCTACTCCATAATCCTCACAGATCACGATACGGGATCGTGATCGTACCGCTCTTGCGTCAAAACTTGCTATACTAAAACTAGCCCTCCTTCGTCCTGAGCGAAGTCGAAGGACTTCGGAAGGGCAAAGCCTGCACTCGTCCTGAGTGCTATCGAAGGATGGGAAAATTTGCTGCCAGTCTGCTTTTTAGTCTTCTTGTTATCTTAAGCTCTTTTCTGTTCGCTTCAGTCAACTCGTCTAGTAGCGCTTTTGCCGTAACCATTTGCCCGGATGATCCAAGCCCCGGCGGCGAACCTAATCCCCAACCTTGCAAATACGCCTGCTACACCGACAAATTAACCGATAACTACGTAACAGATGCAGACGGCAAAGCTCCAATTGAGATACCGATTACAAAAGACGATCTTGCACACGACCAGCCATTTACTGTAGACGTCAGCGAAAATTATGTCGTCGATTTTTCCAAATTACAGGGCATTTTTGGCGCTGCCAATTCCGATTTTGGCGAAGGCGGCTTTCAGGATGATTCCCACCGCCAAGAAGATATATCCGGACTTAATTCACAGGATTTTAATAAATTCCATGGTCCGGGTCAAAAGATCGCCGCCAAAACTTTGATCGACGACCTCAGGGTCAAATACGTCAAGTATATCTGGCTAAATTCGCACCTGCCGGAAGCATCGCACGAATATACAGACTTCAATAACGAAGGCGATCCGGTAACTATCTACCAGATGATTACCGATCTGGGCTTTCCAAATCCCCCGGAGCCGCCTCCGCCGGGTGCTGACGAGGCAGCCATCAAAGCCTGGCAAGATACTTGGGGTAAATACTGGGAAAAAATCCCCACAACTTATAGTGAGTTTTATAGAGGATATTTAGTATTCAGATATGCCATGTCGGAAAAGAAATTCCTGGCGATAGAGACTGCAGGTGACTGCCCCGATGATACCGGCCGTACACCCATTGAATTTATTATGCCGGAATTCCAAAGAACAACTTCTATCTTCGACCAGCTAAACAAAATTATCGTCCCATGCGCCGCTCAATCGTTTCGCCACGGAGAAGGCCCAAACCCGGACGATCCCGACAATTGCTTCCGGCAGTATCTGGCCGCAAATTCCACCCAAAACAAAAACGCCAGTGTTCTGGGCAAATTTATTAAAGCCTGCAAAGACATTATCAACGGCGCCAGTAAAACCTTAATTAAACAACTAAGAAATGCCGGCCAAGTATCATTTAAAATCCTAAATCCCGTCAAGATTGCTTTGGCTGCAAGTCCCACGCCTGCACTAACTCCGACGCCTGCTCCCTGTTTTGTACCGCTTAAATCAGGAAAAGAAGGAACCGCGCCGTTTTGCGCCCTGCCGGAGTTCTCCGAATACACAATGAATGGCGTGCCTCAGCGCATACCCAACTTGGGTCCAAACGATCATTGTCTGGATAAACCTACGACTAATAAACTTGATAACGACGGCAACCCAAGGGTTGTTTGTGTATTCAACATCTCTTTTTCCAAAACCTTTATTGCCAGCTCCAACATTCCTCAAGAAATCGGGAAAAGAGCTGATACGGATTTTGACAATTGTGTAGATCATGACGGGGACGGAGATTTACGGTGCACAGTCAAATTGAGAATATGGCCAGTCTACCACATCCCCTTTCTTTCGGAAATCTGGAACAACACTTTGTATTCCAATGAAGATGAAAGGGGCGTCGGCTCCCCTCAGTTAACCGGCAGACCCGGTGTTTATTCCAATTTCATTCCCAAAGCGATTTCCGAAATTCTCTTTGACAGCCCCAACGAACAAGCTCTCAGACTACTAAGAGAATGCTTACCAAACTATGATCAAGGTGATTATGGAACAATTGACCCTGCAGGATGCCAAAGACTTATTGATTTTCTCAATGCAAGTGGCCAAATAGGTTGTGTTTTAGGAACGCTAGGTGTTCCCGAACCATACAAGGAACTGGAAAAATGCATTACCAACATTCTTTCCAGAAATCTACCGGGCCAGGTTGCCTCTGATGTTCAGGGCACAAGCACTTCCAATGTCCTGGCTGCCAACTCCGGCTCCGATGCCAAACAGCGCTTCATTGGCGCCACCGACTGTGCAAAGGTCTTTACCCGCGACATCTCGCTGAAACCCCGGGCGCTTCAAAAAGAACAAGGCATCGAAGAACAAAAATGTAACTTACAAGCAAGGGCCCTGCCGGAAGGACCGCCGGGCCAACTTGGTCCTGCCCCGCCAAACGTTCCTCCGAATAACAATACCTGTCCAGGCACACACGATTATGTCCTTAACAATCCTCTTGGAAATTTCGGCGACCCCGAATGCAACTTCTCGATAACTGACCTGACAGAATATCTTGAGCAGATTGACCCGACAAATGTTGCTGATTGGCTCACAATAATACTTGACGAGAGTGGAAACAACCCAAATTCCTGGCTGACTGGTGATCCCAGCGCTCTTTACCACTCTCCAGATCCTGCTGGCGCCTGGGGTCTCTTCCAAATGGGTAGGGGCAAAAACGGTCAATACGATCACGGAGATGTTGTTTGGCAACTGCAGGTTTATAATGCCGTAAGTTATAACAATTATTTAATCTCTATCGGTATACCATTTTGCTATTGGGAAGCAGCAATGAATCACGGGATCGCCCAAGGATGTTAAATCTTAACGAATTACAACCGAAAATCAAATTGTTACTGCTTATATCACTGCCTATTCTTGTAATAATTGTAGTCCTTGCCATAACCGCTCTTAGACCAGGTAAAAAACCAGTTGGGGAACAACCGACAGCAAAACCGTCCTTGACACCGGAGAAAGTAATCCCTCCCAAAAGCGTAACTCAACAGCAACCTCAACGTGTTAAGGATATAAAACAGGAAATTATCGCCAAGCCAATTAGAAATCAGGGGGGCGATTTAATTCTAAATGAATCATCCGCTTTAACCATAAGTTATGTCCCTAAGCTGGAAATCTTTTTTGTATCAATCAAAACAGAACCCGTGGACAACCTAAGAGAAGAAGCACACCAGTGGTTTTTAAATTTTGGACTTAAAAATGAAGATCTTTGCGGTCTGCCAGTACGACTTACACTATATTATCCAACACTTAAAAATGCCCACCCTGACTTTGGAATCTTACCGGACGGTTGTACATAACTTTCTCTCTCTTGGTCACCTCCCCGATAGCTGTTTAAAATCGTAGTCTTTCTTTGTCATATGACAGTTGTCGCACTTCTGTGCACTTGCTTCCAAAGCCGCACCGCAATTTGGGCAGGGTTTTGACCCTGCACGAAACAAATCCGGTGCCAGATTAGCTAAGGTGTTAATCGGTGACTGATATAAGTCGCTCAGCACTGACAGACCGCAGGTGCCGCAAGCAAATCGCCTGATTTGGTTTCCGTACTGAGCCACAAACCCCCCGATACTTGCGTAAACTTGGCGCGCAAATTCGCGGTGTCTGTCTTGTAAAAGTTGCCCCGCATCAATTAGAGGCAATTCAACACAGCCGTCAACTACCCATTTGGCAAAAGCCATCTCTATCTTTGCCTGCCCCAGTCGCAAGGTTTTATCATCCGCACCGTTTGCAATCAAGGCGGCCAGCATCCCGGCAAGACTATTTACCCCATCTCGATATTTGGAAAAGTCTTTGCTCTTTGCTTCTAAAAATTCTGCTTCTGTAGGCATGTCACAAATGTCCTGTCTAAAGACCGAAAAGTCTGCCCCGTCAACAATAATCGGATTTCGTAAAAAATCATTCGGATGAACCTCGCTGCTAAAATAATTTCCAGCCAGAACAGAATTTGCTTCGCGCCGCTGTCCGTGAAGCGACTTTTCATTCCTCCAGGCGTACATGTCGATTTGCCTCTCTTGCGGATCGTATTGCCCGAAAAAGTAAAAGCTGTAACTTCCGCACCCGTCCGGAGGACTTATTAAAAGTACCGCCTTTGGGCCCTTGGAATTTTTAAGCTCCCTTATTTTCAAAAATCCCGAAAGCTCGGCCTCTTCTCTGTCACTCGATTTGCCCGCAAGCTTACGCATGTCAATTGCTGCCTGATAACTTTCAATAACATCACCAAGTGCTTTGTATTTCGGAGAGATTACGCCGTCATCAGCAAATTTGTAACTAAAATGCACTAATTTCTCCTTGGTAAACCTTTCCCAAAATAAATAGACAAGATCCCGCTGAATCATTCCTCCTACTTCATTCCTGGCTATATCGCTGGAACTCTCATGCTCAAGATGCTCAAAATGCCTTCTATAAAGTTCCGGCCTAAAATCCAGATTTTTTTCGCAGGATAATGTGGAATTACAAGTTTCTACTCTCATGCCTGCTCGGGTCCCTCGCATTCGCTCGGGATAAACTCAGGAAAGTTTACCCTGAGGAGCGTAGCGACGAAGGGCGGTCGGTCTCCTGGCTTCCCAAAAACCCAAAAGGGCTGGGTTACAGTTGCGGCACAGCTCCGGATTCACACCGGATTTCCGTTTGAAGTATGAGCCTTCTCTCCATCCGAAGCTTTATGCGTAGGACGGAAATGACTCAAACCGCTCCTTCATTGTTAACCGTCAGTTGTCAGATGTCAATCCTTCGACGTTGCTCAGGTCTTCGACTCTGAGGAATGAGCCATTGGCTCAGACTCGAAGAGATGGCCCTGAGTTATATCGAATGGGTCAATTGTCAATTGTTATTTCAGGTGCTACTATTGAATTAGCCTGTAATGATAAAAGTAGCTGCCTTGCCTGCGTTAGTCGTTAGTCGTTTTGCTTTAGTCATACTTGTCGCTTTCCTCTTTTCCCTTTTCACTTTGATTCTCCTCGCCCGCCCCGCCCACGCCACCAGTCACGAACCTAGTCCGTCACCCAGCGCTGAATGCCAAGTACCAGAGGGCGCTACAGGCCAGCAAGTAATTGACACCTTTAACAAGTGTGCAATTAAGAAAAACGTCTTTGACGACAAGGTCTTTAACATGAACCAAATAGCGGGAACGACAGACAGTCTTTACACGATCTTAATCGGTAAATCTCTCCTTCACCCCGAAACTGACGAAGTTACCCAAGGCAAAGGTGCGGTTGCAGCAACAGGTAAACTGGCGATGAGCCTGTTCTCTAGGCCCCCGGTTTCCGGTGTAGATTATTTCGCCTCGCAAATTCAGAAATTTAATCCTATTCAGCCAGCCTACGCTCAAGGTCTAGGCTTCACGGCACTCACACCCGTTCAGGGATTATGGGAAAAATTCAGGAATGTTTCTTATTTGGGATTCGTCATTGTCTTTGTGATCATCGGTTTTATGATTATGTTCCGGGCTCATATTTCCCCGCAGGCAGTGGCTACGGTGCAGGATTCTTTGCCTAGAATTGTTATCGCCTTAATTTTAGTTACCTTCAGCTATGCTATCGCCGGTCTGATGATAGACGTAATGTTTTTATCCATTAATGTTGCTATCAAGCTACTACAGCCTGACTATATAGGAGCAGGTAAAGAAAATCTGGTATTCGAGCAAAGCATCATCCAAATAACCGTACATGCCTGGGACAACATAGTAGGCGGTGTGGCCGGTGCCCTTAATAACATTATAGAGAGCACTATCGATATTGGCCTTGGAACCATTGGCGATCTTATAGAATGGGGGCTTTCCGGAATCGGAGGACTGATTGCCGGAATTGCCATGCTCTTTATTATGTTCAGAGTTTTTCTAATGCTTCTGATGGCATATGTGATGATTCTGATCATGACTTTAGCAGCCCCTTTTTACTTCTTGATTCAGGCTCTTCCCGGCAACAACGGCGCCAAGGAATGGTTTAAACAAATGGCCGCAAATGTTTCCGTATTCCCAGTAGTGGCCTTAATGGTCCTGCTCGCCGGAGCACTGACTGGAATCGGGGACCTTGGAGGAGGGGGCACAGCTAAAATACCGGATGCAGAGGTTCTCAAGTTTCCGCTTCTTGTTGGTGGTTTTGAAGGAGATAAGATTATTAAACTTATCGGATTTGGCATTTTGTTTATGACTCCCGAGGCGGCCAAGATGATTAAAGAAGCAATCGGCGCCAAAGGTCTCGGCGGGGGAGCCGGATTGGGTGCCGGCGCAGCCGCACTTGGGTCTGGGGCTGGCGTTCTTGCTGCTGGAGGAAAACGCGTTGGTGAGAGCCGCCTTGGAAGAGCCTATTCAGACATTATGGAACATCGAGGTCGAGAAGGGTCTCAAAGGATAATAAATAGAATTTCCGGAACCAATGCCGAGGGAGCACCAAATATACTAGCCAGAGGCAAATTGCCGAAGTAATTTTTATTTCCCTAATTCTGCAAAAGTATAGCCGAATAGTCTTTTAATAAACTCCCAGATCATCGCAATCGAAACTCCAAATGGTAAGAATTTACTTTCCCAAGCGGCAAAACGGGCAACTTCCCCATATTGCCTCGTTCTTCTAAAAACTACATTCCCTAAAAATTTTCCTTTTGCAAACCCTAATAACTCATGCTTAAAATAATTCCCCTGCTCCTTCTTAATCGCACCATTTTGCACGAGGAGGTCTACAAGACTTTCGCCAGCACCTGACTGCATATTATCAACGTCTAATAATCTTCTCCAATGCTTATTGGCAATCTCCCAATGAATTTTAACTGCCATGTTCATCCAAGGCCAGAGTCTGACATTTCTCCCAGAGTAAAAAACAGCGTCTTTATCGTTAATTTGTAAGAACCTTTCGTTTGATGGATCACGCATGTAACCCTGAAGTTGACTCCTGTCAAAATATGCCAACGCTGCTTTTCTATCAGAATACAAATCGATCATTTCAAATTGACGTAATTTATGGGCGATTGTACTAAAGCGCGCTTGAGAAAAAGAAAAAAATGAGGTATCACCGCTGTCGATCATTTCAGCAATTGCTGCTGATCTCGCCCAACCAATAAACCCTTCAAAATAAGGGTCCCTGACACCGCTGTTTGGATCATTTGCGCTCTCAGTCTCAAGCGCACGGCGGTAACTTTCGTCCGGAACAAAATCAGCTTTTCTCATCATCTCTTTTGTACGTCTCTCGACTTCTTCAAGCTGTTCAGCCGTCATAAAATATTTTGCAAACCGAACCATCGTTCTGTTTTGAGGTAAAAGATTACCGTGCTCTCCAAGAAGTTTTTTTCTGAAAATAGCATTGACCTCAGTCTCTTCATACCCCCGACCACGCTCTTCATTGATAATAAAGTCCATAAAATGATCTATATGCCTGCTGTAAAACATCTTTGTGTGCTGGGCAAAAGCAATTTGCTGGGGAACTTGCGCTAACTTTTTGGTTTTATAATTGACACCATAAATTCGAATGATGTCAAAATCCGACCAGGCAAAGGCCCAAGCTAAATGATAGGCGTTCTTATCGACAGCTTCCAGAAAACCGAATTTATCCAACTCGTCAATTAATTCTTGAGTCCGCTGCTGGCGCAATTCCTCAATCTTGCTTTCCAATTCCTGGCCTGTATATTTTTCTCTTAACTGTTGCTCTAACATTAAAAACCGCTCATCTTTTTCAAGACGAAGTCCTCGTGTTACCAACACATGTTTAAGACGTTCTCTTAATTCAGCACGGCGTTTATCCAAATTGTCGGCACCGTCTTTGTCCTTGCCGAATGCTCCAAGAAGCGTATTAGTATCCAACCAGCTTTGGATTGCTTCTGCCATATTAGCCACATCGTATCGCCATGCCCTGTTGATTATCCTCATCAATTGCTGTTTTTCCGAAGGCGATAAATTATCAAGATCTGCCACACTGTTAATTCTGCCAAATAGCGTTTCGTTACCTCTGGACGACAATTTTTTAACAAATTCAAATATTACGATTTTTTCATCATCCCCTGTGTTTGCATCAAGGTGCAATTCCCTTTTTGTCATTTCTTCGACGTTGTTCATTCTCTTTCGTTCATCTTCAAGCTGACCGAAATAAATGCTCACCGCCTCATCTAACAAGTTTAGATATTCCTGATCATTTTCACTCATAAACTTTCTTAATCGGCTATCGTGTGCAAATCTTTTGGCAAAGTTGACCCAAGTCTCATCGTCAAAGAGATTTTGGAATACATTAATTAACGTATCAGGATTCATAGTTGCCCTCTCAAGCTGTACACGAAAGGAATGAAATGCCTGGAAAGCTTTTAGTTCTTCATTCAGTTCATTTAAAATTCTGCGTCCTTCTGAATCCTCGGTTTGAACCCTTTCAATCATACGGATTGCTTTCCCGATGTTCTCTTGTAATTGTTCAGGCGTGTAATCCGTCCTCTCGATAAAGCGATAAATATTGGTGATACGCTCTGGAACCTCCTGCCACCTTGCTGGGGGTTTTGTTAAAAGGTCAATGCTTACGCTTTCCTCGGTTCCATATATCTCTTTTGTCGCTCTCCATGCCCTAAGACCAACTACCTCCCCGCCTATGCTTCGCTCATAATCTCTGGAGACTTTATCGATAATTCCTCTTGTACGTGTCACATTCCCTTCAGAATCAGTGTAAATTCCACCAAAAACATACGCCCGAACATTCTCCGGTTTGTTCCAGCCGGCAAGAATTCCCTGAAGCTGGGTACCTAAGGCAATTTCCAAATCTTCCAGTATAATCTTTCTCATTTTGTCATCCATTCGGTCATAGACAGTTTGAAAGTCTTTGTCCAAATCCTCAAATTTGCTCTTAAAGTTTTCAATTGGCCTGGAAGTTAGAAATGTTTCCAAAATTTCGATGGCTTTTCTACCATCAGGCAGTGGAGGCTCGTAATGCTCCGAAGTATATATCGCCTCTTCAATTGTAGTAACAAAATCATACACATTTAAAAATTGCCTTTGCTGGACCGACAGATTAAACTCGTTGATTGCCTCCTGCAACCTACCTGTCCAAGTGATCCACTGTGGATTATCTGGTGTATTGTCCCCCGTGCGGACTAAAATCTTTAATTTTGCGATAATTTCTCTCAAAGGAAGTGTTTGAACTGCGGTTTCGGCTTCTGGTTCTTCTTCTCCTTCCATTGCGCCCGGCCCGCCTTTTTCGGTTGCCTGGGCAAATTCTTCGACCTCCAAATAATGTTCGGCCTTATCAGCAGTTAATGTTTCCTCGTCAGTACTCTGTACTTTAGCAATTAATTTCTTAGCCAGTGCTTTTTCTACCTTTAAATGAGTCTCAGTACCCTCCATGCTCTCCTGTTCATACTCAAAATCTTTATCGTCTAATTTAATAGCCTTTGCGTTTCTTAAAACACTTTGTGCTTCCGCGACAATCTCTCCGTCCGTCATCTTATTGACTACTTTCTGGTCAAGCCCTCCAAATTCAAGGAGTAGATTTTTGAACTGAAGTAATTCCCCGGGAGAAACTACTACTTTGTGCTCATCTTGGATCGCGGCTATTATCTTTATCGCGCTTTTTGCTTTTTTGTAAGGGATTACAGGATGATCTTCTTCTTTTACCTCTAGCTTTCTAGTTTGAGACTGCTGTTTTTCTTCATTTTGCTTTCTCTCTGCTCGTTTTTGGCTGCGTTTTTCCTCTGCCTTGCTTCTGGCGCGTTTCGTCTCGCCATCACTTTGCCTTTTTTCTTTGGATTCCTCTTCTTGGCGTTGTGGCACTGCCTCCGCCATCTTATTTCCCCCTTTAATTCTAGGGTAAGAGCTTTGGGTACCAATTGCAACAAATTGCTCGTTCATTGGGGGAGAGTTTAACTTAAGTATGTCTAGCTCGTCTTGATATCTAGCTAACAAAAGGCTAACAAGAGCAAATGGTGATAATTGTTGGATTGTTATATTGTTAAATTGTTCAAGAATGGCTGAACAAAAATATTTGCAGCTAAATGACCTTAGCTGCTATAAAAGGGCCTTAGCGCTATCAAACTACGTCTGGGATATTGTGATCTCATGGGAGTGGTTTGCCAAAAGAACAGTTGGGGTGCAGTTTGTCACGGCGATTGACTCGATATCAGCAAACATTGCCGAGGGTTTCGGAAGATATGGTAAAAAGGATAAAATTAAATTCTACTTTTACAGTTTTGGTTCAGTTAAAGAAGGCTTAGACTGGAACGAAAAATCTAAAATCAGAAAGCTTTTAACTAAAAAGCAGTATGAACACATTCTCAATGAACTCCAGGCCTTACCTAAAGAAATCCACCATCTTATAAAATTCACCAAGGAGAAACTAAAAGATTAACAATACAACAATACAGCAATATAACAATCTTGTCTTATGATCATCTTCGAATCCACCTTTCCCGCAAATTACAGGGAGAAGGAAATAAAAGCAATATTAGATCTGTTAACCACCGGAAAATTCTGCCAAATCGTCTGTATTCCGGGCGCGGGCAAGGCTACCATCTTGCGGCTTCTTGCCCACAACCGCGATGTTTTAAAATTTCACCTCAAAGAAAAAGAGATTAATACTCGCTTTTTTTATCTAAACCTACTTGAGCTTGCTGATTTCAGCCAGGCTGATATTGCCACGTTCATACTTACTCACCTTGAGGCGAAAGTCGAGGGCTCGCCTGACCCGCTAGCTTTGACAAAAAAAGTTGCTGAATCTGTCAATAAACTGGTCACCTCCGGCCAAAGCGTCTTTCTCCTTTTCGACCATTTCGACGAATACCAGAACAAGCTGCCCAGACCCCTCTTCCAAATGTTGAGAAATCTGAGGAGTATAGCTAAATATAAGTTCGCTGTAGCCTTCGCTACAAGGCGAGACTTAGTTCAACTTGTTGATCCTGAAATACTAAAAGATTTCTACGATTTTTTTGTCGACAACTGCGTTTATCTTTCTGTGTATGACGAATCCGCCATCAATCTTCTTTTTTTGCAGATTGAGAAAGTTTTTGCAAAGAAGCTTTCAGGCGCTGACAAACAGAAAATCACACATCTTGCAGGCGGACATATCAAACTCACTAAAGTCATAGCGGAATCGTTTCTTCGAGACAACATTTCTCTTGATAGTGCAAACTTACTTACTACACCGATTGTCAAAGCAACACTTTCTGAGATTTGGCTAACACTTACTGCCCAAGAACAGCAAACCACTAGATCGATTGTCCAAAATCAAAAAGTCGCAGAAGATGCCCTGGAAAATCTTCTCAAGTTCGACCTGCTCAAAAAACAATTCAACCTGCCTCGCCGGCAGGCAGGCAATACAACAATTCAACCCGCTCCGACTCGCGTCGAGCGAGGCGAGCAATATCTCTTTACCATCCCACTTTTTAAAGAATTTGTAGCAAGTATCCCTCCAACCATAATCGAAGAAAAAATCACTTTTGATCCCAACACCAAAGACATACTTAAAGGCCAAAATCTGCTTACCGATTTGCTTTCGCCTGGCGAATACCGCCTCCTACAGTACTTCATACTCAATCAAGGCAAAGTTGTCACTCGCGACGAAATCATCAAGGTTGTCTGGCATGAAGCCCAAATCGCCGAAGGTATCACGGACGAGGCCATTGACCAGCTAATTTACCGGCTTCGCAAAAAAACCGAGGACGATCCGAACAACCCAAAACACACACAGACAGTCAAAGGCCAGGGCTTCCGCTTCCAACCCTGACTTTAAAACATTTAACGTTAATCGGTTACGAGGCTCGTATCACGAAACGGGCATCGTCACCGCAGAACTCTTAACGACTGCTTGTGAAAATTAGCCAAAACTGAGGCTATGTGGCTCCACTTTCCGCCTCTTGTTTCATATGGTATGGTGCTAGGGAACAGCCATGGAACAACACCCTGTCCCGCAACATATCGCCTCGTTTGAATTCAAACTCTTCGGCAACTTAACAGTCAGACAGTTTGTAACTCTGGCTATTCCCATGTCTTTTGCGGCCATATTCTTTTTTTCGAATTTAAATCCTATCATCCGATTACCCCTGGCTCTGCTTTTTGGCGGATTTGGAGTTTTCGCCGCACTCATTCCCATAGGCGGCAGGCCGTTTGACAAATGGGTAGTCGCCTTCATTAAAGCCATCCTTTCACCGACACAAAGGATTTGGGTAAAAGAAGAAAAAATACCGGAATTCTTAAGTGTGGTCACTTCGCCCTCATACGCAGCTGCAGTTCCCGAAGAAATCACTATCGCCAGCAAAGAAAGGCTCGTTTCGTATCTTTCGACACTGCCAAAAACCGTCGAAACTCCGCTTGATGTCAAGGAACAAACCGCTATCTCCAGACTCGATTTAACTTCATATGACACAACCGGCGGCAGGTTGCCTGCCCCGATCATTTTTGCTTCGCAAACCTACCCACAAGCTCCAGTCTATCTGGGTGCATCTCTTCCTCAACAGAATACGCCTACCGGTATTAGAGCAATGAAAGAGCCTGAAGAAGAATATCTGGGCAAAATGGAACAGGCGTTGCCCCAAGTCCATCCCCAGATTCCCAAAGAACAAGCAGCTCCTACACCAAAGGCGGCAAAAAAACCGCCCAAAAAGGTCACAATTGCCGATCACGCTAAACCGTATACGCTTGCCGGTATCGAAAAAAGGCTTGAAAGATCGCAAGAAAAATTGCCAAGCCACACCGGTTTTGAACCGGTAGAACTTATCAAATCGCAGGTAATAGAACCGGCGGCACATTTAGCCGGAGAAAACAACTTTCTCTACGAGGTTTTCATTCCGGTCAGCCATAGAGAAACGATTAAATTCGTACCCGGAATCGGCAAAACACGTGTGCGAAAATTGCATTTTGCACCTCCTGTCAATTTCAATATCGCCAATTTACCGATTAGAGGAGAAAGGCGGTTTGAAATCTCCGAAGAATTAAAAAAACTCTATAATATCGAAGACTTGCCGATAGACAGCGAAGAAGCTCCTCCGGTCGTCTTACCAACTGAATTTGAAAAAAAACCGCAAGAGGCGACAAAGCCCTCTCAAAAACCAAAAGATAACACTGATCTTTTTAAGGTTGACGAAACGCTCCTTGCAAGCTCAGCCAAGCTTCAGGCAGCACAGGGAGTAACGCTTAAAACCGCAAAAGAAGCAACCCAAGATTCCAAAATTTCCGTAAATTATCAAAAGTCGCAGGCTGCGCTTGCCTCTGAGGCTTTACAAAAAGCCCAAATTGTCCCTTTAACCTCAAGACCGAATGTCCTCTCCGGTCTTGTCACAAGAATTGATGGCTCTCCTGTTTCCGGTGCCATTATCACAGTCCGGGATACAAACGGCATTCCGGTTAGAGCCTTAAAAACAAACAAGCTTGGCCAGTTCCTTTCGGCTACATCTCTCACAAACGACACCTACACTCTGGAGGTCGACAGTCACCAGGCGCATTTTGAACCAATTAAACTCAACCTGACAGGCGAAGTTCTCTCACCCTTAGCCATAGAGGAAAAGAAGGGGGATGGAAATGCCTAAAACAGGCGCCAAAATCAAAGCTTCCACCCAGCAGCATCTTGATCTCGATGATATCGCTGATGATCTGATTATTTTTAAAACCGGTTGGGTCGGTTTAGTTTTATCAACAACCGCAGTCAATTTTGACCTTTTATCCGAAGCTGAACAAGATGCCACAATTTACGCCTATGGCGCTTTTTTGAATTCGCTAACCTTCCCCGTGCAGATTTTAATAAGATCTAAAAAGGCCGACATCACTGCTTATTTTAATAATTTAGAGGAAGCAGAAAAGGTTCAGCCGAATCCCGATATCAAAAGGCAAATTCAAAAATACCGCGATTTCATCCAGTCAATCGTTCAGCAAAGAACAGTCTTGGACAAAAAATTCTACATTATCGTCAATTTTTCACCTTTGGAGTTGGGGTTCAAAGGCCTTACGAAAAGAAACGTTGAAAAAACAAAAAGTAAAAGGGCGCTAATCGAAGATGCCAAGGCGACTCTGATGCCCAAAAGAGATCATATTATTAAACAATTGGCCAGACTTGGACTTGTCGTGCGGCAATTGACTAGCCAGGAATTAATCGAATTGTTTTACGACATTTACAACCCTGCCCCAACAGGCACGCAAAGAGTAATTTTGGACTCGGCATCTTACACTGTGCCGATAGTCGAACCCGCAGTCGAAGTACCTAGTCCAGCACCGGCGCCACAGCCTCAGTCGAAAGCCGCCGATACCCAACCGCAAAGCCCACCACCTGTGGCAGAAACTACACCGCCTGCCCCGACACCGCAGTCAAACGCGGCAGGCGAGTCTGACTCGCCACCATCTGGTGCAGGGCCTGTTCCTGATCTGATTCCGGTACCCCCGCAGCCAGCACCCGTCACTCCTGCCCCGACACCATTCGCGCAGGAACCAACCGTCCCGGCTCAACCACAGCCGGCAGCCCCCCAAAATCCGCCAGCCAGCAACCTATCTGGTCAACAAGCAGCAGCTCTTTCTAACTTGCAGCAAGCAGCGGCCAAAGCTGCACAGATGGCGAATAAGCAAAGCTTTTCTGCGAATAAGCAAAGCTTTTCTGCGAATAAGCAAACAACCCAAGCCGTCAGCCAAAACAGCCAACAGGAACTAAAGCCGAATGTTTGAAAAAAATTGAAAATTGAGAATTAAAAATTAAAAATTATCGGAGATTATGAGCGTCCTTGATTTACTAAAACCCAAAAAACCCCAAAATGCGCTTCCTGAAAAGGAGAAAAGATGGGCGCAAACGCTTGCCGGTGGTGTCGTTTCGGTCAAGGATATTGTCGCCCCTCCCGCGATCGAGGTCGATTTCGATTACTTAAAAGTCGGCTCAACTTTCTATAGGACTTTATTTGTGGTTGGCTATCCACGATTCGTTCAGGCCAACTGGCTTTCGCCTTTAATCAATTTTGAGCACACCTTGGAAATTGCCATGTATTGCTACCCGGTTGAAGCCAAGGGGGTGCTTGACGATTTGAAAAGGAAAGTCACCGAAATGGAAGCCACCATCGCCACCGATATCCAGCACGGCAAAGTCCTTGATCCGGCAGTTCAGGCAGCCTTAGAGGATGCCCAGGTCCTGCAGGAAGAGCTGGTCAAGGGCGCCGAACGCTTCTTCCAGTTTGGGCTCTATGTCACAGTCCCTGCGGATTCACTTGAAGAATTAGCCTCAGTATCAAAGCAAGTGGAATCGACCCTCGGTGCTCTTTTACTTGTGCCCAAACATGCCACCCTCCAGCAGGAAGACGCCTTTAAAACTACCCTGCCCCAGGGTACCGATCACATCTACATCACCAGAAACATGGATACCACTTCCCTGGCCACTACCTTTCCTTTTATCTCCTCGACTCTTTCCAGTAATTCCGGCGTCATGTATGGCGTCAACGAACACAATGGCTCGCTGGTCATCTTTGACAGGTTCACCCAGGAAAATGCCAATGCCGTCATCTTCGCAAAGAGCGGTGCCGGCAAATCCTACATGGTTAAACTTGAAGCTTTAAGATCCCTAATGTTTGGCACGGAAATTATTGTTATCGATCCGGAGGAGGAATACAAAAATCTTTGCGAAGCCATAGGCGGCGAATACATTTCGTTCAATTTCAATTCGCCGGCCAAAATTAATCCTTTTGACCTTTCCGGCGTCTACGAAGAAGGCGAAAACGAACTTGGCCTAAAAATTCTGTCACTTCACGGTCTTTTGCGGGTCATCATGGGCCAGTTGACGCCAACCGAAGACGCCATTTTAGATAAAGCTTTGGTTGCCACCTATAAATCCAAAGGCATTACGCCCGATCCGCAAAGTCAGAAAAACGAACCGCCTTTAATGGAAGATCTCTACAAAGTCCTTCTTGGCATGGAGGAATCGCAGGCAAAGGGCCTTGCCGACAGGATCGAAAAATTCGTCAAAGGGTCTCTAATTGGCATTTTTAACCAGCAGTCCAATATCGACATTAAAAACACATTTACTGTCTTTTCGATCAAAGACTTGGAAGATGAACTTAGGCCCATCGCCATGTATCTAATCTTGGACTACATCTGGACACGCATTAAAAACGACATCAGAAAACGCCTCCTGATTGTTGACGAAGCTTGGTACCTGATGCAGTACCCGGACAGTGCCACTTTTATGTATTCCATTGCCAAACGAGCTCGAAAATACTATCTTGGGCTAACAACCATAACCCAGGACGTACAGGATTTCCTAAATACGGATTATGGTAAAGCGATTGTTACCAACTCCTCGATTCAGATTCTTCTGAAACAATCGCCGGCAGCCATTGACCAGGTTTCGGAAGTCTTTTATCTTTCCGAAGGCGAAAAGCACCTGCTTCTTTCTGCAGACGTCGGTGAGGGCATCTTTTTTGCCGGCCCAAACCATGTAGCCATTCGCGTTGTTGCCTCGGAAGACGAACACTATTTGGTTACCACCAACCCTGAAGAACTTTTGGAAATGCAGAAAAAGAGTGCCGCCGTTCTTAAGGAGTTTGAAGAACAGGCGCCTAAAGACTCCGCTGAATCTCCCCAATCCGTCTAGGTCTCAACAATAAAACAATAAAACAATTTAACAATTGACTTCATGGTTAGGCCCGCAGCTTGCGAGGACCGCATGGCACGGTATATATTTAAACTAGCCAGGAGTTTCAGTCCCCTCGAATTCTCTCGGGATAAACTCAAAGCGGTCTAAAATTGCAAAATACCCGGGTAGAAGTCATTTATGCTGAGGAGTGAAGCGACGAAGTATGCCTGTAATAACGTCTGCCAAGCCTGCCCAGAATAGTACCTCCACGCTTGAAATATCAACTCTTCAAAAAGATTTAGCTAGTCATCAAAGCACTGCCTCCCAAAAACTAACTCCGACTCTGACCGAAAGAATCAAGCAAATCTTACCCAAATTTGCTCGTGATTTGCCTAAAGATTCACTGGATCAAATCTCTGCAGAGATTGCCCAAGAGAGCAGTCAGGACATCCTGGCGAACATCGGTAAGATTAATAACTTTGAGGAGGCCAACACGATAGTTGCCGACAGTCTTACGCAATCAATAGTCGCCCATCCCCAACTAGAAGGTAGGACCAAGACGAACGAAGGCAAAATATTTGAAAATCTCCTAAAACAAACCGACGATATTGTCCAGGCCCACCAACAGGATTTACAGAAAGCGGCAGTCTTAGGCTCAATCGTCGCAATTGCCAGGATCCAAAAACCGGATGAACAGCTAAGATCGCAAGTTACTGAAGCTGTAGATCAAGCCGTAGCCGCACGCATGCCGCTTGCTCAACCTGAAATTAATAAGACCCTATATGGCAACGCTTCCGGCTTCTTGCAAAGTTATCTTGGACATTTTAACAAGGACATCGGTCCTCAAATTGCCAGCGGCAAAATTCCTGACTTTAAGACTTATCAGGATATTAAATCAAAAGCCTTTAGTGGAGCTTCAGGCGAATTCGCAAAGAACGTCAAATTCAAAGGCCGCATTGAGCCCACCGATATTACCAACAGAATTGGCTTCATTTTAGGACTAGACTCAAGTCAAGTTCAGTTTTCGTCGGTAGGCCAAGCAAAAGGCGTCAACGCTTTCATGATGAGAATGATGCTTTCATCAAACAAAGGCCAGGAAGAATTAGACAACGCACTGCTCAGCCACGACAGAAGTTGGCTGGAAAGACAATTCGCCACCTTACGGGGCCAAGTGGAAAGATTTAAAAAACAAAGAAACCTAAGGTACAAAGAC
>CAZLVB010000002.1:52595-60074 GCA_964562855.1 uncultured Gammaproteobacteria bacterium
GAATCTGGCAAGTCTTGGCAACGCGATGACCTTTAGGGCAAGAAACGACAGGCGTGCTAAAAACTGGATGCAGTTGGTCCAAACCATTCCAGCCCCTTCCGGCGGCCACAACCTGACGCTTGCCTATCAAGCCGCAATCACTACCAGGGAAGCAGCCTTGGGCAATTTGCCCGGAGTTTATGCACCAAGAAGCTTAGTCGGCAACCCAATCTTTATGGCCAGAAACACCTTAAGCCTGCTTTCGCCAAAGCTTGGCCTTGGTGATCTTTTCGGCAGTATTAAAGAAAGCTTCATGGCTCCTTCTCTGGCCATGGGCAAATCTTTCGCTTCGGCAGGAGTTTTGAGAGCTGGATTCGTCGGCGCTTCCGGTAACTTGATGCGCAGGCTAGGACTTGCGCTTGCCGGTCTTTGGGGTGGAATGCTTTTATACCTGATGTTCCTGGGAAAAGCTGCGCTCACGGGATTTTTAATCGGCACTGCCGCAGGGGGGGTTGCCGGCGCAGCCATACCAGTCGCCTTTCTTGGCCCAGCCGGCGTATTCCTGTGGCCCGTTACAATTCCTCTTGGCATGGTAGTCGGCGGCTTTGCCGGCGCCTTAATTGGCTACGGCCTTGCCTCTGGATCAACAACTGCTGTATCGATGGGCGTAGGTGCCGGTGTCGGCGGTACGGTCGGAGCTGTCACCGGTGGCGTGATCGGTGGAGCGCTTTTTGGTGCTGTTCCTATAATTGGCCCTTTCATCGCCCCTCTTGGAGTGGTGCTGGGTGCGACCATTGGTGCTCTCGTTGGTGCTGCGCTTGGTGCCGCTATTGGCTATGTCATTGGCCATTATGTTATTGGCACAATCGGTGTACCTGCTTCGGGCGCATTAGCCGGAGCGACTATTGGGTTTTATTTGGGTGGGCCACCCGGTGCATTAATTGGCGCCGGCATCGGCTGGCTCTTGGCTGGCGGCTGGAGTCAGGTCAAAGATTTTCTGACCGGCGCCGGTAATGTTGGCGCAGGCGCGGCCACAGGCGTAGCGGGTTTTGCCACCGGCCTTGCCTCTACCGTCTGGGGCGGTATTACCGCAGGCGTCGGTATTGCCTTCGGCGGCCTTTCCAGCGCTGTCGGATTCCTAGTCGGCGGACTAGGCTCTTTGTCGATCCCGACTTTTGCCATCGCCGTGCCGGTCTTCGGCGGCATCGGCGCGATTACCATCGGTTCTCTCATCGTCGGCATCACCACCGCCACTAGCTTTTTCTCAACCGACAAGGAAATATCCGCTTCCGGCATCGGCGACAACGCCTACTTCACTGTTAAAAAAACAGCTGCTCCCACAGAATTGGAAAATTCTGATGTTACTAACCCACCGGGAGCAACTATCACCTTCCATATCACACTTAAAGCTAAGGTCAATCTAACAGACATACAAGTTACTGATAACCTAAGGGTTGATGGTAAAGACAGCGACGGAATCAGTAATTTCACAATCGAAAATGACAACAGTAGTCCCCCTAAACCAATCTCGCCACCCTGTGGCGGTGTCACCGACTCCAAATTGGATCAAGGCCAAACCTGGACATGTGACTTTTCAATTGTTGCCTTAAATGACGCTAGTCATGACTTTACCGATGCCGTCATGACTAACACTGTCACGGTCAGTGCTAAATCGGGTACAGATTCGATAACCGACAGCGCTTCTGCTTATGTTTTCATTGGCGAACCGGATTTGGGTTGTTTTACGTTTAATGGTCCATGGGCTCAAAACGAGAGAGCTGCCTACAATCTAGCTATCACTGCCCTTTCCCAATCGCAAGTTTATATCAGCAAGCTTTGCTCCTATGGAACGATCACATTAAATAGGGTTATTATAGACGACTGGAACTCTGCCGGCTGTGACTCAATCAATATCACAAACTGGGGTTTCGGTAATCCCACCCGCGTTTTAGCACATGAATCGGGCCATGTGCTTCAGTGTAATGGCCATGGAAGTTACAATCTGTTTATTAACCAACAGCCATATGACCCACCCGAAGGTTTTATTTGTACTTACGAACTAGGAAAGGGTGAATCCGAAGATTTTGCAGAAATGATTGGCCTTTACGTCGCCTGGCACACTTACAGTAATGCTTGTTTAAATGACATTTACCCCAACCAATACCCATTGCACTATGATTTTGCAAAACAAAACCTTTTTCCGGACCACGAGTATTAATGGAAAATCTTTCTCTCACAAAAATCGCTAAAGTTGTCAAATCAGAACTTTTTTTAATAGTCATCGCCATAGTTTCTATTTCTCTTTTTTTGCTCTTCGTCTTTACCTTTAAGAGTAAAAACAATCAGCCTAAAACCGAAAACCAACAAGTCTCTTGGCGGGGACAAATCCTCCCGGGCCAAACCGATACCAAAAAACTCAATTCAATCGTTGGGAATCCTGCCAAAATCGAGAACTCCACTTACTACTATTCATCAACAAATCCCAAGCGACCTCATCAAGTTGAAGTTGCAGGCGACAAAGTCGCACTGATAAAGGAACAGGTCATCGGCAAAGAAAAGGGGTTGATGAAAGACTACATTGCTTCCCTCGGTCAGCCGGAAGCGATCGTATACGGAAACCACGACATTGCAGCACCGGGCCATTTTTGGGGTAATAAGGGAATTATCGTATTTGGCAATGACAACAGCGGGTTAATTATCGAAATATGGTATTTTGAGCCGACCACTCTGGATGAGTTTTTGGCCAAACATCCAGACCTTAAAAAAGAACCAGCCAAAGGACCTTAAGGTTAGATCGTACGAAATCTGAGTGACTTAACAATTTTTCTCCCCAACGCTTTATTTATTTCTTCTTTCAGCCCCTCAGAACGTACGTGAAGCTCAGAAGTTACCATCTGCGGTGCAGTGATGGTTAAAGTGCCGTTTTTAAAAACGGAAGGCTTGATTTTGGCAAGCATTTCGGCCGGCAAATCATCACAAACAACAGCAATGGCGTCCTTGGCGGCATTTCTTACCGTAAGCGCCACCATTGCTTTGGGGGATCGCGAACGCGCAGGGATCGAGCGGATTAAATCACCGATGGGCTTAAACACGCCTACCAGTTTACAGTTACTAGCCACTAGTTACTAGCCACTAGTTACCTGTCAGCCCTGCAGTCTCACCGGCATGATAATATGGAAAAGCCCGCTTTTTGCCTCTGGGGGCGTGAGTCTCCCGGGAGTCAAACTTTCACTCATTTCGAAATTGACGACTTCGCTGTCAATTACCCCCAAAGCCTCCAAAATATAGCGGTAGTTGAAGGCAATCTCCCCGCCACGACCGCTGACTTCTGCCTCCATCTCTGTCTCATTTGAACCGACCTGGCTGGTGGTGGCGGAAATCATAAGTTTTTTCCCTTCAAATTTAAATCGCACAATATTCCCGCTATCTCTGGCAAAAACGGCGGCGATTCTCACTCGTCTTACCAACTCATCACGAGATATTTTGGCACTCGTTGCAAAAGTTGCAGGAATAATTTTCTGCCAGTGAGGAAACTCGCCCTCAATTAATCTAGAGGTAAACTCGACATTGCCGAGCTTGAAATTAGCCTGCGTTAAAGTGTCTGCAATAGTAATTGTCAACTGGCTTTCCTCTTCTTCCGCCTCCTCTGCCAGCTTTATCATTTCCGTGACCGTCTTTGCCGGTATTATCACTTTTATCGAACTTGCAGGCCCCTCAATTGGGATAGAAACGTGGCCCAATCTAAAACCGTCGGTTGCCACCATCAGGAACTTTTGCTTGGTAAACTCGCAAAGAATTCCGGCAAGCGTTGGGCGGCCTTCATCTTGGGCGGCGCAAAAGGCAACTTGGCCAGCCGCTTTGGCAAAAACAGCTGCCGCCAGCTCGATTGTTTTGCCGCCCTCTATTTTTGGAATTGCCGGAAACTCTTCTGCGGGCATAGTTGCAAACCTGGCGCTGTAACCGCGTGTCTCAACAAGCAACTCCTCTCCTAATACTTCACAAGTCAAAGGTTGATCGGGAAGCTGCCCGACAAAATCCATAAACGCCCGGCCGGGTACCGTAATTTTCCCGTCAACCTCCCCTTCGCAGGGTAAAGTTACCCTGATCGCGGTTTCCAGATTCGTAGAAAGCACGTCCAGGGTATTTTTGTCGGCAGTCAATAGAATGTTGGACAAAACCGGCAAATTCGCCCGGGAAAGATGGGATTTCTCACTGGCCTTCAAGGCTTTAGTTAAATCTGTCTGTGGTACTTTAAGCTTCATCTCATTGAGAAAGTTGGGGCAGGAGCACAAAGATTATATATCAACATTTACCAAAAAACTATAACCGTTTAGGTCTCTTAATCTAAATAGTATTATTTATATTAGTTGCGTTGAAATGTTCAAATGGAAGCAGTCTGCCTGCCAATTTTTGTTGATAACTTGTGTAAAAACACCCCAACTTGTGCAAAACTTGTGTATAACTTAGTTAATATCGTTGAAAAGAGATCTGATTCTTAAGATTTCATCCTTTTTAAGCTGATTAGAGGAAAGATCCCTTTCCACCTTTTCAACACCGTGAATGATTGTTGAATGGTCTCTGCCGCCGACAAGCTGGCCTATTTGTTCCAAGGGCAAATTCAACTCCTTTCTTAAAAGGTACATGGCAATTTGCCTGGCTATAACCAAAGATGATTTTCTTGAAGGACTCGAAAGATCTTCGGCTTTGACATTAAAATGACGCAAGACAGCCTCCATTATTATTTGTGCAGAAACAATCTTATTTTGGGGCCGGCTTTTTGCCACAATTGATTTTATTGTCGCCAAATCAATTTTTGTTCCTGAAAGTTTGGCCGCTGAATATGTCGAAACTAAAACGCCCTCCATCTCTCTGGCCGTGCCGAAACAGTTTGCGGCAATATAAGAAATACTGTCTTCATCCAATGTCATGCCGCGCTCTTGGCATTTTGTTTTCAAAATGGCCATTTTCATTTCAAAATCGGCGGGAGCAATATCGGCAACCATACCCTGCAAAAACCGGCTGACCAATCTCTCTTTGAGTTTTCCAAGCTCCTTCGGGTGCCTGTCGCTTGCCACAACTATTTGTCTTTGCGCAAGCACAAGTTCGCAAAAGGTGTGGAAAAACTCGTCTTGCGTGCTTTCTTTACCGGCCAAGAACTGGATATCGTCAACCAAAAGGACATCGCAGTTTCGGTACTTTGCGCGGAATGAAGCGTTGGTTTTATTTGACAAGGATTCTAGGTAATCATTCGTGAACCGCTCGCAGGGCGCATAGATAACTTTTGCGTCCCCTGCCGTTTTTTTTACCTCATTTCCAACAGCGCACAAAAGATGCGTTTTGCCAACACCCGTAGTTCCCCAGATAAAAAGTGGATTGTAATTTGCCCCCGGATTTTGGGCGACTTGTTTGGCAACAAGGTAAGCTAAATTATTGGAATTGCCTACCACAAAGTTGTCAAAAGTGTAGCTCGGTGCAAGATTAGTTGCTCCCGCCCTTTTAACAAAAGTAGTCGGGGCAACCCCAGAAAAAAGAGGCTCCTTATTGGTAGGCACAATCTCCTTCGCTTGCACAATTAAAAATATCTCTACGTTTTCTCCAACCACTTTTCTGGTAATCTTTATAATTTGAGATAAGTATCTTTTTTCGATTTCTTCTTTTAGAAAGCTATTTTTAACGGCAACAATCAAGATATTTTTATCATCATTCTTTTTAAATTCCACACAACGTGAACCCGAAAACCACGTTTTAAAGGTCGAGATGGAAACCTCACGTTTGAGTGCAGAAAGTATTTTGGACCAGATTTTAGCTTCCACTTTAGTTTAAAAAATTAAAAGGCGCAGAAAGTCAACTATGGACTAATGGCACATCAAGTAATTTTTGAAGTCAGGCTGAAGAAATTAAAAAAATTAGCGCCAATATTCATGATTAACCAACCTTTCCACAATTGTCAACCCCGCAAGAAATATGTGGAAAACTCTCTTTTTACAAATTTGGATATCCTAACCTATCAATTTTGGGAAAGCTGCTAAATCACCAAACTTCTAACGGAGTCAAGCACTGAAAATTTTTACGGGGAACTTCAAACCGGAACTTGATATCTTTTATTGTTTTTAGTAATCTTGTGGACACTATGCCCAAAAGAACATATCAACCAAAGAAGAGAAAGCGCGCCAAAACCCATGGTTTCAGAAAGCGAATGAGGAGTGCCGATGGCCGCAGGGTTTTAAAAAGAAGAAGGGGCAAGGGGCGCAAGAAGCTGACTGTTTAGGTGGACGAATTCTCTTTAAATTTTAAAGAAGGTAAACCTTCTTCCAAAATAACTGTTGTTGTTTCCAAAAAGGTAGCGCCAAAGGCAGTTGATCGCAATAGAATTAAGAGATTATTCAAAGAAGCTGCCAGAAAGATTAAGTTTTCGCAAGAAATGGTTATAATTGTTAAAAAGAATATAAAGGATCTCAAAATGCAGCAAGTCGAAAAGCGCCTGATCGACAAATTGAGAAAAATTGAATGAAGCAGATTGTCAAAGCGCTGATTAAGTTCTATCAGATAATTTTTGCCAACAAACTGGCGACTTGTCGTTTTGTCCCAAGCTGTTCCGAATATACGTACGAGTCAATCGAAAAGTATGGAGTTATAAAGGGCAGCTTTTTAGGTATCAGGCGAATTTTGGGATGCCATCCTTTCTCGAAGAAACCTTTTTATGATCCTGTCTAATGAAAGATTTTCCATTATCCATTTTCCATATATCATATATTTCCCAATTTAAATATTGAAAAATTATAAAATTATCAAATAAATGGTAGATGGTAAATGGAAAATAAGATCAAATCATGAATCCCTTTGACTATCTTTTAATTAATCCGATTCTCAATCTGCTTTTAGTGTTTTATAAAGGTTTGGCAACAATTGCCATCCCCGGCGCCTTGGGCTTTGCAATTATTCTCTTAACTATTG
This sequence comes from uncultured Gammaproteobacteria bacterium, assembly GCA_964562855.1. Taxonomy (GTDB): domain Bacteria; phylum Patescibacteriota; class Microgenomatia; order Curtissbacterales; family GWA2-41-24; genus 2-12-FULL-41-17. The sequence goes on from CAZLVB010000002.1 coordinate 59,529, forward strand.
TCATAAGGATGGTACTTTGGCCCCTAATCTCGTCCCAGCTTAAAAGTACCCAGAAGATGGCCGCCCTAAAACCTCATTTGGACAGAATCAAGTCGGAACACGGCCATGATAAAGTGCGTCACCAGCAGGAGGTTTCCAAGCTATATAAGGAGCATGGAGTCAATCCTTTAGCCGGCTGTTTGCCTCTGATAATTCAAATGCCTGTTTTTATTGCCCTCTATCAGGTCTTGTTGAAAATTGTAGATGTTGCAAATGGTAATTTTTTGGAAAATATTAATAGCCGTCTCTACTCCCCGCTTCTTAACCTCGATAAAATTCCTGACCCTTCATTTCTCGGTGTGAGCCTTAACTTAAAGACTTCTGATTGGCGCGAATTCGGCTTTCTGTTTCTTTTGGTCCCCGTTCTTACCGGTTTATTTCAGTTCGTCCAATCGAAAATGATGTCTTCCACAGCTCCGGCTGCCAAGAAAGTGGAAAAACCGTCAGGGGAAGATCAGTCGAAGAAAAAGGAAAGCTTTGAAGACAGCATGGCCCAGATGCAGTCAC
>CAZLVB010000003.1:0-31398 GCA_964562855.1 uncultured Gammaproteobacteria bacterium
ATGGTTCGAATCCATCACGGCCCACACATTACGAAATATTTATGCTGCGGTCCTCAGCCATTGCATGGCTTGCGGTCCTAAATGTGAAGGTCGATGGCTATAGTCCTGAGAGTAATCGAAGGATTCACTTTTTCTCGGAAGAGAAAAATATCGCTCGCGAAGCGAGGAAGATATCCCATCTGGGCCCACTAATATGCAAGAACGAGGAATAGACACCCGCGAACCAAGAAACCGCTTACGAAGGTTCCTTACATACGCAGCTTTTGGAGTTGCAGTAGGAACGCTTACTATTATCACTACTAATAACACAATTGAGTTGTATCAAAAAATGACATCAGATCCTGCGTATATCGACCGGCAATATGCTCTTTGCGAACAAAATATGGATGCGGTTGAAATGTTTATAAATGGGGAAAGCCTAAGTTTAAGTGATGATGTTACGCTGGAAAATTGCATTAATTTTTTGAATGAAGCGGAAGCAATAGGCGCAGATGTACCGGAAGGTTTGCAGGAAGACATTGAAATAATAGACAGGATTCTTGATGAGTATAGAAGTCGACAGACGCCCACAATACTCGGAGCTTTGACAATCAAATCGTCCGTGACTTAGAATTCTCATCCGATGAAACTCGAAATGTCGATGCATTTGCCACTGGAACCCGGTTCGGATACTAATGCTTGGCATGTCAATTGAGGGCGATATTCCATTTTTTAGTCTTACCTAGTGAATTCTCTTGCCGTTCTTCATTCCCACACGACATTTTCCGATGGGATGGTGACGCCGGCTGAACTTGTCAGGGCATGTGCCAAGAGAAAAGTTAAAGTCCTTGCTATAACAGACCACGACACAATTGCCGGTTACAAAGAAGCTCGAGTTGCGGGTAAAAAATACGGAGTTAATGTTATTTGTGGGGAGGAAGTGCAATCAAGCCTACCGCGAGGACTACACGTAATTGGGCTTTTTTTAAAAAAAGCTGTTCCTCATTCAAAACCACTTGATTGGACAATTGAAACGATCCAAGAACAGGGCGGACTTGCGGTAGTTGCCCATCCTCTTTCGCGTGTCGGGCCAATTCCATGGCCGACTGGAGCTTTTCAGATGTGGGATTTAAGAAAGTTAGTCAAAAGGACAAAAGTTGACGGCATCGAAATTCAGTATCCTTCGCTTTGGAAATCGGATGAAAAAAGGCTTGAAGATTTCTACGAAAAGAATAAGACAAAATTGGGTGCGAAGATCGGAGCAAGCGACAGCCATTTCGGGAGTGCCGACCTTTTTTCTTTTATGACAAGTTTTTCCGGAAAGGGTGCAAAAGATTTGTATGAGGCAATAAAAGAGAGGAAAACGGGAATTGTTGTGGCAGAAAAACGGTCTGTAGGTTTTAAGATGGGAATACTGCAGAAGAAAAAGGCGTTGGTGGATCTTGGATATAGCCGTTACAACGAGATGGCAAAACGTTGGATGCGGTTTGATTTTAGAAATTTTGAGGAAAATCTCTAGAGAAAACCAAGCAGAGTTTGGGCATCAACCTTACTTCCACTTTTTGCGGTGCCGTCGATTATTAATTTTGCAATTCTGTCTAGTGATTTTGTTATTTTTTCCTAAATATGCTCAAATTAAGATGTGAAAGGAATGTTAATTATTATAGCGGTAGTTGTCGCAGTCGTTTATTTTGGAAATCAATATCTGCGCAAACCTTTAGGACTTAAGCCGATTTTACCGACTGTTTTTTTTGAGAATGTAGCTGACGCAAATTCCATAGTTTTAGATTTCGGCGCTTGTCTTGCGGAAAAAGGGACTGTCAGCGGAGAATTCGGGTCGATATTAATAGAAGTCTGGAGCCGTGATATCGGCATGTGCAATTTTAACTATGTCTATAGCACCTACAAAAAGCGTGTTTTGTGTATAGTTCCGAAGAATTTAGGAAGGATGACGTTTCAAAAGTCTCCAGAAGGAGTAAATTTTTCTGATTTAGATACTTATTGTCACACCTGAAGCTTTTGGCGACGCCGTTTCTTTTTTAAGACAAAAATTTCAGAAGAGTGGCGGCGGGGATTGCGGTGCCGCTTTTTGCGGAACTGTCGATTATCATCTTGGCAATGCCGTCCTCGATTTTGTCCTGAATCAGGCGGCGAATGGGGCGCGCGCCGAATTGAGGGTCAAAGCCTTGTTTGGCCACTTTTTCGGCAAGCTCATCGGTGATTTCCAAAGAGAGATTTTTGGTATCCTTGAGCTTCTGGGCCAGGGATAAAAGCATTAGTTTAGTGACTTTAATAATTTGGTCTTCTGTCAAGGGTTTGTAGACAACGACACCATCAAATCTATTGATGAGCTCAGGGTTAAAAAGTCCTTCGGAAAGCACAAATTCGACCAGTTTCGTGGAAAGATCAGCAGTTTCTTTGGCGACTTCCTCCCTTATAAATTCGGCGCCGGCGTTAGATGTAGCAATGATAATGACGTTGTCGAACTTTACCTTTTTGCCAAAAGAATCGGTTAAAAAGCCTTCATCCAATATTTGCAAAAATAAGTTTTGGACATCTTTTGTGGCCTTTTCAAACTCGTCAACCAAAAGCAGGCAGTAGGGATTCTGGCGGATTTCGCTGGCAAGCCTGCCCGGAACTTCTTTGTCGATATCGCCAATCAACTTCTTAAGACTGTCTTCGTCTTGAAATTCACTCATATCCAGACGAACCATTTTGTTTTCATCTCCAAAGTACGTTTGAGCCAGTGCCTTGGCTGTTTCGGTTTTGCCCACGCCCGTTGGGCCAAGAAAAAGAAATGAGCCGATTGGGCGATTGCCGACTTCGACTTCCGCTCTTGCCCTGCGCATGGCACGGGCAATTTCATCAATTGCTTCATCCTGGCCGATGATCCGCTTGTGCAAAATGGCCTCAAGATTTTTTAACTTTTCGGCTTCACTTTTGGTTATTTGCCCGACAGGCAAATGAACCTTTTCGCTTAATAATTCATCTATCAATTTTTCATCAACAGTTTTTAGTTTGCGGTTTTTCGCAAGGGCAATGGCGTCTTCCAAAAGCAATATTGATTTATCCGGTTGTCTTCTTTCGGAAATCAGCTTTTCGCTTTTGGTGACTATTTCCGATATCGCCCGCAATGTTACGGCTATTTTTTCTTTGCGGAATGCTTCGAGGGATTTACTTATAACGATATCGAGTGTTTGGGTAGCTGTTGCCTCTTCGATATCGAATTTTTCAAATAGTTTAAGAAAACTGGAATTGACTTGTATGTATTTTTTAAAATTTTCGGGAGTAGTAATGCCGATTATTGGCAGGTTATTGTCGTTTAATGTTAATGCCAAAACATCGGTTAGGTCTATGCGGTTGTCGCGCGGGGAAGAGATTTGGTCGATATGATCAACAACAAGGATGATGTTGCCGGCATTTTTGGCCTCGGCTATTACCGCCTCGAAAGCGCTTTTGGCCTCTATCAAGGTTTTGCCGCTTCCGGCTAAAGCGACAGTATCCAAAAGCATCAGCCGTTTGTCCTCCAGTGATTTGATTTGCAGTCTTTTAATCATTGCTGCCAGTTCAAAAATAAGATTGTGTTTACCCACACCCGGTTCGCCAACCAGAAGGACGTTGTTATTCTCCAGTCTTGTCAAAACGTTTTGAATTTTCCCCAATAATTCTTCCCGCTTTTGTGAGGGAAGTCTGCTTGAGGCTATTTCCGATGCATACCGGTCGAGTGTATTGGTGTAGCCATAAGAAAGCGTCCGGCCAATTGCGGGGAAGGCGACAGATTTGGGTGTTTCCAAATCGAAATTTAAATGCTCGACTAAAGTTTTAAAATCTGCGTTGTTTATATTAGTTTTTGCGAAATATTCTCTCAGGTCTTGCCACTTTTCAGCTAGTAGAAAGATCGTGTCCGCGGCCTTTTGGCCTGATGTTATTCCAAGGGTTTGTGGGTTGGGAAGAGCCGAAAAGATTTTCTCAAAACTTTCGTCAAAAAATATACTCAATAATTTAAAGAATGCAGAGCCGGTTAATTTCTTTGAAAAAGACGCCGCATTTTCAAGATCGCCTTCAAAAATATAGCTGTTTTTGATTTTTAAAAATCTGTCAATTGCCACAAAAGGGAAAATTAACCAAACAAGGACCAAGGGTATGGAAATTAAAAACATAAATAGTGTTGCCAGAAACCATGCACAAATCAAGATTATGCGGACCGTAAAACCAACTATGGAGGAGGTTAAGTTAAAGGTGAGCTTGTCAAGAAGGTCCTTAGCAAAGAACTTTTGGCTCTTGCCGGTAACTGCTAATCGTCTATAAGGAGCAACTAAGTTTCTAAGAAGGCCAAGAATATTAAATACTTTGGCAATTTGGCCAAATAGTAGAACTCTTTCTTTTAGGAATCTGGGCAGTTCACTTTGGTAATGCCAAAGAATAATGTTTTGGGCAGGATATTGGGTCACAACTTAAATGTACCAAGAAGGATTGACGTACTTCAATTTTGTGACGATTATTATTGTAAAAATTTCCTTTTTATGTTAAAAAATGTGGCTTATGACACAAGAAAGAGTTGAGGGAAAGCCCGCTTTTAGTGATCTGCAGCAGCGGATGATTGCTTATTTGGTTTCAGATTATGATGAGGTGGCAAGAGGAAATGTTGAGGCTACAATGGCTCAATCTTTGGGGATTGGGCGGGATGTGGTCAAACAAACTCTTGAAAATTTAGAAGAAAGAGCCGAATGTCCTAATAGAACTGCCGCTTTAACAAAAGTAGTCAAGGTCGCTGTCGTCGTCAGAGCGCTTGACTGGTCGCAAATCCCTGATTTTTCCGGAAAACTCGGCAAAGTTGAGCAGCTTGTCGCTGATGAATTTTATAAAGGAAGCATAAATTCGGAAGTGATTGCCCATTTGAGAGAGGTTAACCCTCATTTTAACCAAGAAGCATTTTATAAGGTGAGAGGTAGTATTTTTAGGACGTTGGGTGTTAAAAATAGATTTGCGGTTGTTGCCGCGATGGCCAAGAAAAGAGTTGAGGAACAAGAAGCTAAGCATACCCAAGATAATGTTTAAAGATTACAATGAAGTTAGAAGTTGGCTGGAAAAATTCTAGGCCCGCAATCCACGAAGTGGACGAGGACCGCAAAATTTTCTGATATGTTTGAAAATTATGTTGATGTCCGAACCTGGCTAGAAAATTTTATCCCCCAGACTTACACAAAGAAAAATTTAGGACTTAACCGAATAAAGCACCTTTTAAAACTTCTGGGAAACCCGCAAGACAATTTCAAATCAATTCATATTGCCGGGACAAGCGGAAAGGGAAGCACGGCTTACTACATTGCAAGGCTTTTGCAATCTTCCAGTGTCATTCTGGGGAACGGAGTGACTCCAGAATCCTCCTTTTTTGTAGATTCTGGACCAAGCCAGAATGACAAAAAGGGTTTCAAGGTTGGTCTTCATATCTCTCCTCATCTTGTCGACATCCGTGAGAGGATGCAAATTTTTTCTTCTCCCGTCATTCCCGCCCTTCAATTGTCATTCCCGCAGAAGCGGGAATCAATTCAGGGTAAACTCGCGGGAATCCAAAAAGCAACCCAGGACTGGATTCTCGATCCCTTCGATAATACTCAGGACAAGCGGGTCGAGAATGACAGCACCATCATGCCCATGAAGCGGTTTGTTGAGCTTATGAATGCAATAAAGCCTGCCGTAGAAGGGATGAGCGGCTCAAAAGTAGGTCCGCCCAATGAATTGGGCGGGACTCGCCCGTACGCGGGCGGTTTGCCTAGCTATTTTGAGATTTTGGTTGCTGCTTCTTTTTTGTATTTTGCTAGGGAAAAGGTCGATTGGGCGGTGGTGGAGGTGGGATTGGGGGGAAGGCTGGATGCGACGAATGTTTTAAGGCCGGAATTGGCAGTTATTACCAATATTGGATTGGATCATACAGAGATTTTAGGAAAGACAATTAGCAAGATAGCGAGGGAAAAGGCGGGGATTATAAAAGAGGGAATTCCGGTAGTGACAGGTGGTCCTTCGACTCCCCTTCGACCAGTTCGAGAAACTCCCTTCGAAGTAACTCAGGGCAAGCAGGGCAAGCAAGCTCAGGGTCGCTCAGGATCTTCGATCTCTCGATATAACTCGAGATCTTCGACAAGCGGAAAGGCGTTGGGAGTGATAAAAAAAGTTGTAAAACAGAAAAAAGCAACATTGATTACAATTGATACTCAATCCGAGAAATCTGATATAAACAATTATCTTGCTTTATATAATGATATATTAAAGTATAGTGATATTTTTGCCACGAAGGACGTATTTTTTTTGGCTTTAGCAGCTCTATCACAGCTCAAAATCCCGCTTTCTAAAGCTAACGTAATTGAGGCTTTTTCAGCCTCATTTCCGGCAAGATTTGAAGAAATTGCACCAAACATATTAGTGGACGGTGCTCATAATTTGGGGAAAATGAAGACTTTGGTTAATTTCTTAAAAATGCGATTTCCTTCAAAAAAGATTAGCCTCGTGGTAGCTTTCAAAAAAGGTAAAGACTGGAAGGGTATGTTGAGATATCTGACAAAAAATCTTGATATAGAAAGAGTATATACGACACAGTTTTATGCAGTCACGGATACGGGTTTTTTTGCAGCCGTCGACCCGCTGGAGATAAAGAGATTTATGATTAATGATTTAGGATTTAGGAATTTCCAAGTAAAGACTTTCGAGAATTCGCAGGAGGCTGTGTTTGAGGCTCTACAGTCAACTGTTTACCGTGAACCGTCGACTGTTCTTATTACCGGCTCACTGTATTTGGCGGGCGAAGCAAGAACAATCTGGAAGTTGCCGGAATTTTAATATCACCAATCGTTTTCTTTAGGCTTGGAAATGATGATTTTTTTAGCTTTGGGATTTGCTTCAACTTTGACATAAGTTGTACTGTCCAAACCTAGTTTTTTCAACATCCTTTTGTCCAGCGTAATTCCTACAGAATTACCAATTCTAATTATTTTCCTGATCATGTTATAACACGTTATAACATTTTAGGGTGAAAATTTGCAAACGAGTTGCGAGATCGATGATACTGGAATAAGTGAAGGTACTTTCGGATCTTGATGTTGCCGGCAAGCGGGTTTTTTTGAGGGCGGATTTGGATGTTCCACTTGAGGTGAACGCTTCGGAAACTGCAACTCGGCTTAAAAATCTTAGGGAAACTGTTGAATACTTACTCGCCGCAGGTTGCGAAATAGTTATAGCGGGCCATATAGACAGGCCTCAAAGGCCCGATCCAAGGTTTTCGACAAAAATTTTGTTGCCGCATATTGAGAAAATTCTTGAAAAAACAATTGTTTTTCAAGGGGATTTTGAAAAAAGCGGTGATGGTTTAATTGTGCTTCTGGAAAATCTGCGATTTTGGCCCGGGGAAGTGGAAAATGATCTGGAATTTGCTAAAAAGCTGGCAAATTTAGCTGAAGTCTATATTAATGAAGCGTTCGGAAATTCTCACAGAAATCATGCCTCGATGGTTGCTTTACCTTCGCTTTTGCCTCATGCTGCCGGTTTGCATTTACAAAAAGAGGTTGAAACCCTAACTAATCTTTTGAATAATCCCCAGAGGCCATTAATCGCCGTTGTGGGCGGCGCAAAAGTGGAAACAAAGGTTCCGGTTATTGAAAACTTGGCAAAAGTAGCAGATTTGGTTTTGGTCGGAGGGGAATTGCCGCTTGAGATTGCCAAAAGCGGTCAGAAATTTGCCGAAAATGTTATTGTCGGTAAGCTCACCGAAGATACCAACGAGCTTTCAGAGGAGTCGACTAAACAATTTATTGAGAAGATAAAAGGTGCAAAAACTATTGTTTGGAACGGGCCGGTTGGTTACTTCGAAAAAGGATTCGAGAAGGCTACCTTGGCTATTGCCAACGCCATTTTAGAAGGTGGCGCTTACAGCGTGGTCGGCGGCGGCGATACAACCCAATTTTTGGCAAATCATCAGCTTTTAAATCGATTCTCCTTTGTTTCGGCAGGAGGAGGAGCGATGCTGGAGTTTTTGGCTGGCCGCGAGCTGCCGGCCTTGAAAGCGCTGGAATGATCTAGATGTCTGCTTATTACCAAAAAACTGCCCAAGAGGTAGTTAGTGAATTTTCGACAAGTTTGGAAAAGGGCCTTTCTTCTTTTCAGGCCAAAGACAGGCTGGCGACATTCGGTCCCAACGAGATTGCCCAAAAGCGGACAGAAACAATTTTTGAAATTTTCTTGCGGCAGTTTAAGAGCCCCTTAATCTACATTCTTATTTTTGCGGCGGCTTTGGTTTTGGTCTTAGGCGGCACGATCGATGCTTTAGTGATTCTGGCGGTCATTACCTTTAATTCTGTAATCGGAACCTTGCAGGAAGGCAAAGCGAGGAATTCTTTGGCAAGGCTAAAATCCTTAACAAAACATAGAGCAGTGGTTAGAAGAGGTGGTGAAGAGCTCTTGGTTTCGGCAGAAAGTCTTGTCAGCGGTGATATTTTACTTTTGCACGAAGGCGACCGGGTAGTGGCCGATGCCAGAATTGTTAAATGCGATGGGCTCAAAGTCAATGAGGCGATTTTGACAGGCGAATCGGAAGCGGTAGTTAAGATGGCAGACGTAATTTCGCGCAAAAACCTGGTAGTTGGTGACCAGAAGAATATGGTTTTTGCCGGCACCAGTGTTGTTTCGGGCTCTGCCGAGTGTGTGGTAGTCGAAGTTGGCATCAATTCGCAGATCGGAAAGATCTCCAAAGGACTTTTGGAAACGGCCGATGTGCCCCTGCCTCTTGCCAAGAAGATTGTGAAGCTGACCCATTTTATCGCGATTGGTACCTTCGTGATTGCGGTACTTACTTTTTTGGTTGGCATTTTGCGGGGTATCGAATTTGCCGAAATTCTAGGTGCCGTCATCGGTCTTGCGGTTTCGGTCGTGCCGGAAGGTCTGCCGGTTGCTGTTACCATCATTTTGGCCGGCGGAGTCTGGCGCATGGCCAAAGCGCACGCAATAATCAGGCAGATGGCGGCGGTTGAAGCGATGGGGAATGCCGATACTCTTCTAGTTGATAAAACCGGAACTATAACTACCGGCAACATGAACATTACGAAAATCAGCTTTGGCGACGAACTTTTTAGTGTTTCGGGCACAGGCTACAGCCCAAAAGGGCAGATTGTTGATTTGGATCGATCTAAAAATCGGGAAAAAATCCTAAAAATGCTCGCTTTAACACGGCTTTCCCTCAACGCTGAAATTATTTTTGAGACAGGACAGGGGTGGCAGGCGAGGGGGGATTCGACCGAGGCGGCGATCGCCGCTTTAGCGGAGAGAGCAGGACTTTCGCGCGAAAAACTGGAAAAAATTTACAAAACAGATTTCGCCAGACCATTTGATCCAAAAAAAAGGTATATCGAGGGTGCGTTTTCCAAAGATGGGGAAAAATGGCATATATTTGTGGGTGCACCGGAATTTTTGAGTAAAAATCTGAAGATTAACCACGGACTATTGACAGATTACCATCAGCTTGCTTCCGAGGGTTTACGGGTAATCGGTGTTTGTTTATACGGCCCGCGGGAGAAAAAATTCTTTGGCTGGATGCTTTTGGCTATAGAGGAGGAGATAAGACCCCAGGTGAGAAATGCGGTTTTTGAGGCCAAAAAAGCAGGATTCAAAGTGGTTATGTTGACCGGAGATTTTCCGCAAACCGCGCAGGCGATTGCCCGAAAAGTAGGCATCTTCCAGGAAGGTGATACTGTGATTTCCGGTGAAGAAGTAGAGAAACTGGCCAAAGTAGAGCTTGAGGAGAAAATCGGAAAGGTAAGTGTTTTTGCCAGAATTACGCCTGAGCACAAGCTTTCGATTGTCAATGCCTTTAAGGATACCGGTCATGTGTGTGCGATGACGGGGGACGGTGTCAACGACGCGCCTGCGCTGCAGGCTGCTCATCTGGGCATTGGTTTGGGTTCCGGCACGCAGGTTGCCAAGGATGCATCGGACATCGTTTTGGTTAATGATAATTTTGCGACAATTGTCAAAGCTATTGCCGAAGGCAGATCGATTTATCTTTCTTTAAAAAAAGTCATCCTTTATTTATTTTCGACCAGTTTAGGCGAGGTAGCGGTGATTTTGGGGGCGGTGATTTTGGGTTTACCCTTGCCTTTGGTTGCCGTTCAGATAATCTGGCTTAATTTTGTAACGGACGGGTTTTTCGTAGTGGCCCTTTCACAGGATCAACCCAGACACAAACTGGTCTCAAAAGAAGATGTTGCCAGCGATAGTCTTCTTGACGGCTTGATGATTAAGAGAATGGTTGTTATGTCTTTTGCTATGTTTGTGGCGACAATGCCTCTGTTTTTGTATTTTCTGGACCGGTATTCAATTTCGTACGCCAGAACGATGGCTTTAATCGTGCTTTCGGTAACCCAGTGGTTTAATGCTTTTAATGTGCGCTCGCGAACGCTGTCGGTATTTAAACGTAAGTTGGATAATAAATTTTTAGTGGCGGCATTTTTTGCCGTTTTAGTTCTGCAGTTTATAGTGGTAGAAACAAGCTTCGGTAACAGAATTATGCACACGGAGAATATTGCACTATCTCATTGGATCCTGGCTTTTTGCGCCTCGACATTGATTATCTGGGTGGAGGAGGCAAGGAAGATGCTAGTTAAATTTAAAGTTCACTTTTCGCAAGAAAACTCACTCAAAGCGAGCAATGGAAAGTTCAAAATTGCAAATCAAAATACAAAACCGGATATGGTAAGCTTGAAATACAAATGATAAAAGTCGCCGTAAACGGATTTGGCAGAATTGGCAGAAGTGCTTTTAAGGTTTGGTTTGACAAGCACAAAGACGCCTTGCAGATTGTAGCTATAAACGATCTTGTGGATGCTGAGACGCTTGCACATCTGCTGAAATTTGACAGCGTTTATGGGGTTTGGAATCGTCAGATAGCTGGTGAAAATCTAGTTGATGATGTTAAGAGTGCGACGGAAGGCCAAAAGGTAGGCAAGATCACGGTAGATAATGTAGAGGTTGCCACATATGCGACTAAGGACCCCGCAAGCCTTCCCTGGAAAGATTTAAATATCGATGTAGTCATTGAATCTACAGGCAGATTTACCGCGTCAAACGCGGCTGCCGGCCATATTAAGGCCGGCGCCAAAAAGGTCGTAATCTCTGCGCCTGGCAAGGAAACACCGACATATCTTTTAGGCGTTAACGAGGCCGATTACAAGGGCGAGGAGGTAATTAACAATGCTTCCTGTACCACCAATTGCATTGCGCCTGTTGCCAAAATCATGAATGAAGCATTTGGCATTAAAAAGGCGATGATGACGACAATCCATGCGGTTACTGCCGAGCAGAATTTGGTGGATGGACCGCCGCCGGGGGGAAAAGTAAATGATTTAAGAAGGGCGCGCTCTGCTTACGTCAATATTATTCCGACAACATCAGGAGCATCTATTTCGACAACAGAAGCGATTCCGGAACTCAGGGGCAAGTTTGACGGAGTGGCCCTAAGAGTACCGGTGATTTGCGGTTCTATTTCCGATTTTACTTTTCTTTTGGAAAAATCAGTAATCGTCGAAGATGTAAATGAAGCCCTGACGAAGGCAGCTGATACAGAAAGTTATAAAGGGATACTTTCTGTCAGTAAAGACCCGTTAGTATCAAGCGATATTATCGGCAGAAGTGAGTCGGCAATTGTTGATTTGTCGCTGACGCAGGTCGTTGATAGTGACATGGTAAAGGTCTTTGCCTGGTACGATAACGAGTTCGGATACTCAAATCGCCTTGTTGAACAAGTTATCCAGGTTGGATCTCATGTTGGCTAACTTGCGAGTATCCGTATTCGTTGCGTAGTATCCGCTTATTACACAGATCGTTGTCGTGTAATTGCTCCTACTACTAAATGAGTGGGGTTATGCCAACAGACTTATAGAACAAGCAATTCAAGTCGGTAAATCAATTTCTTCTTGACTCTTTACAAACGCGCCAGAATTCTGTACAATCTCAAAAGAGGTGATCTATGATCAAAACATTACCTATTACTAAAGCAAGAAATGAACTGCCGGATCTGGTTGATCGTGCCGACAAACGGCTTGATGAGTACATAATTACCGTAAATGGCGTACCTAAAGCAGTCTTAATGTCGGCTGATCAATATGAGTCTTGGAAGGAAACAGACGAAATTTTATCTGATTCCGAAATAATGAAGGGAATCCGTGAGGGCGAAGAAGATGTTAAAAAGGGTAGAGTTTATGACTGGGAAGAGGTAAAACGCGAACTGAAATTAAATGTACAGGGTAAAACTCACCGCGCGCGCTAAACGGGGCCTCAAAAATCTACCTAAGTCCTACAAAGAAGCAGTAACTCTTGTGATTGATGAACTAAAAGAACAGCCGACTTTTGGGAAGCCTCTTGGCCGAGAGTTAACAGGCAAATTTAGTATCAGAATTGGCGTTTATAGAATAGTCTACAAGATTGATAGAGTGAATGATATCGTTTTGGTTTTAAACGTCGACCACAGATCAAAAGTTTACAATGATTGACAATTCTTTCTAATTCCCTATACGATTAAGTTAATGCCCGCTCAGCCTGCAAAACGGCGGCACATTTCCGCCGGTGAAATTATTGAAGAACTTGAACCCCACGAAAAAGCTATCAAATTTGGGATTATAGTTTCTGCATTTTTGTTTGTTTGGTTTAGCGTAGTCTATTCTTCGACTGTTTCTGCCACACATTTGGGGAATTTTACCAGTACAAATATAGGAACTGGTAATGGGTGGACTACTCAACTCAGCGATGGGAATTATGATGTGAATGGAGCCGGTACTTCAACGTGCGAAATTTGGTGGAGTTCTGACTGTTTCACTTACTATTGGCGAAATGCGCCAACCGGTGATTTTGAGATGACTACCAAGATCGATTCTCTGACTAACACGGATCCATGGGCCAAAGCGGGGATTATGATCAGAGCTTCAATTGCTGCCAACAGCACTTATCTTTTTATTTTTACGACGCCCGGTTTTAATGGTGTCTATCTGCAGGGCAGGAACGGCACCGGTCAAAACAGTTTTAATGGGGGGTCGGTTGGTCTTACTGCTTTCCCGAAATACTTAAGGCTTAAGCGAGCAGGGGGAGTCTTGACCGCATATGCAAGTTCTAATGGAGTTACTTTTACGAAAGTTGGTGGAGATTCGACAACGCCTCTTGGTTCCTCGCCTCTTTTAGGGCTGGCAGTTACCAGTCATAAAGGCGGAGTTTATGCGACTGGCCAATTTAGAAGTGTATCTTTGACGACTAGCGGGTCAGAACCATTTGTGCCTGTACCTGTCGGTGTTCCAAACGAGTCAATCTCTCCTTGGACTGCCGTTGATATAGGTAATCCGCTTGCAGGAGGCCAGGACGGCATAAATACAAATAGCTTCGACCTTTATGGTGACGGCTCGGATATTTGGGGGACTTCCGATTCGTTCCGCTATGCTCATCAATCTAGATCGGGTGATTTGCAGCTTACCGCCAAGGTTGAATCACTTGATAACACTGATCCCTGGGCGAAAGGGGGATTGATGATCAGGTCGACTATGGCGACAAACAGTCCGTACTTTTTTGTTTTTGTCACGCCGGGAAATGGCGTAGCCGTCCAATACAGAGGTGCTTTTGGGTCTTATTCCGGGCATCATGCACAAACTTCAGGCAATCAGATTCCCAAATGGCTAAGGATTACTAAATACAACAATTCCTATAGAGCCTACATTAGTGATGACGGACAAAACTTCAGCCCTTTAGGTAAACCGGTCCTTTTTCCGATGAATAGCAATTACTTGGCAGGAGTGGCAGTGACCAGCCATAAAAGCGGAACTTTAAACAGGGCGGCTTTTCGAAATATAGCTTTAAGCAATCCACCTTCGGCTCTCAATCCTTCTGTAGAATTCAACGTCGATTATTATACATACACTGGGCCCGGGGGTAATGCAGGTACTGGGATTGGTTGGGCTGCCAACGCCTTTGATTGCTGGGCAGAATCTAGTCCCGACACTAATTTGTGGAGTGGTTATAGACCAGATGTTGGTGCCACTGTGGTTTACCCAACTAGTGCTTCTAACTTCCGTATAACTTGCTATGGGGGTACTCAGCAAGTGAGTACAACTAGAGATACCAACATTAAGCCCATCTGCGGCGGTGGCTCAAGTGACGGACTCAAAAACGGAGAACTTTATCAGGGAAGCGGGCCGGAAAAGTGGGTTATTCAAAACTGCCAGAAACGGCATATTGTCAGCCCGGAAGTTTTCCAAAACATCTGTATGTATGACGCAAGTAAAGTCAAGCCGACTCAGGATAGGTATCTAAACGTAATCGCAACAGGCAGTTCGGTAAGTTCCGGCCCTTGTCCTTCGGCACCACAAGTACAACCAGGTGGGGTTAAATTAAAAGTTCCGGAAGTTAACAGCGACGGGTCGGGTGCGTTCACAAAAGGCTTTCTTGAAGGCGCAGAGGTGCAACTGTTTAAATCAAACGGCACTTTCGTTGAAAAGAAGACAACCGGAAGCGATAAAACCGTAGAATTTAAAAATCTAGCTCCGGGGACTTACAAGCTTTATGCAAAAAAATCCGGTTATAAAGGGGCTTGGAGGCAAAACGGATCCGGAACCGGATTTGGCTGTGTTAGTGGAGCTCAGCCGGTTCTGGGGTCGGCTGCTTCCATAGACCAAAGCGGAACCAATTGGGCATATGACGGCAATGTTAATATTGCCGGAGGGGGCATAACGCTGTGTCGGGATCTTGGCCTGGCGCAAATTCCGCAAGCCGTGCCTGGTCCGGTAACCGGTGATCCGGGCAAGGATGCGATAATGAATTATATTAAAGATTACGTGGGCGGCTGGAATGTGAGAAGAACAATAGGCGGTTATGATTTGAATTTCGGCAGATTTTTGTGGGGATTGGCAGGGTGCGAAAGCGTTTGGTATCCACTTGCCTATAACTCAGGTTATTATAAAGAGAAGGGACTTTATCAATATCAGGCGCAAAATATTGCTGGTTACCCGAATTCTCTTTATGATATCTGGGGATCGACAGTAAGTGAAGCCAGATCAAGAGGCGCAAATGTGGGAGATGATATATGGAATTATCAACATCAAGTTCAGGTGACGGCTTGGAAGGTGAGTCACGGCGGTGGAGATACTCCGCAAGCATGGAGCTGTTGGAATGGGTGGTTTTCTGGAGGAAGGAACTGGACTTGGTTTACAGACGAGTGGCCGGATCCTAATTTTTAAAACAAAACGATGTTTCTAACTTTGATTGCCACAGCTATAACACTTTTAATAACGACATTTTTTCTGATTGAAACCCAGGCGGATATTCAGAAACAGCGCGGGGTGACTGAAGTTCCTAAAATTACCCAGAAAGCCAATGTCAGCGATGAAATTTTGGTTGACAATGCAGATTTCTCGATAACACGTCTAAAATCCACTGGCCATTTTATTGTTGTTATTAAGCATGACCCGTATAAAGAGATAAAATTGCAAGCGGAAGAATGGTTTGACGTTAATTATCCTGATAGCGATATCTGCGAGCTTAGCATATCTTTTGTGCCGGCAAAAGAAGTAACTGGAAATTTAAATGCTCAGGATGCCGTTGTTGAGGGCTGCACAGCTCCAAGAAGACCTACACCGGACGAGTTGAAAGCAAGGTAATTATATTCGCTCGCAGAATACCCCGCCAAAAATTGAATATTTGGGCGGGGATGAATGCGAGAGAGCGAATACATACTTCCGAGGGCTGGAGCATCTGCTTGCTCATGTAAACTTGAAAGACAACACCGAGACCTTTCAGGCCTCGGAAGTTTATCGGAATTCCTGCCAGATTAATTGATAGTACTGGGTGGCTGCCGGATCGTTTGTGACCCCTTGGATTTGCATATTCAAAGCCCTTATAAAGATTTCGTTTTCGACAGCATCAAGTAACTTTTGGTGGTTTGCGGCTAAAGTTTTGATTTGAGCTTCTTCAAACATGGCTAAAAGGCCGGGATCTTTCTGGTCAAAGAGTCTGGTTAAGGCGTAATTTTCCCATATCGGCAAAACTTCGGCGAAATAACCGGAAAGATATTTGTCGTCCAATTGCAAACCCGGGCCGGAAAGAACGTTGGCGTATTTTAAGAGGGCGGCGTTTTGTTCCAGCCAGTCGATGGCCAGGCTATGGATAGGGCTTGAGGCTTTTAACTGCTCCAGACGGTCATGCTGGTCTTGAGCAAACTGCGCGAAGTTGGGGGAGTTGTTAATTTGGCCTTCGGTTTCTTGGGCAAACTGTCCATAAAGAGGGGAATCGAGCATTTGCGCAAACAGCGGTCTTTCGAGTGGGTATTTAATCGGCCCGTTTTCGGAAGGAAGCGCAATTGACTGGCCCACATAAAAAGTATAGGGGACAGACGCAACTTTGGAAAATGCGCTGCCATAAAGCATTTTTTCGCCAAAAATATTTTGGGGAGAATAATCGGTGTAAGGGGCAATAATTTGAGGATCAAGCTCTTCTAATTTGGCGAGTGTTTCCGGCGTGTAGTTTAGAGAAAGGGTGGGGTTGTTGAGATTTATTCTGAAATAACCCGAAAGTTCATTAAGAATGTTGGTAAGATTACCTTCTTCTCCAAAGAAAATAACAGTCGGCTTTTCGGGATCCTGCGAAAACCGGGCTGCGCTGGCTATGCCTTCTACGATGTAAACATTGATGTTGCCGATATGCGGGAATTTTTCAAAAGCCTGCTCAACAGTCAATTTTGCCTGGCTCCAGCTTTCTTGAGTAACTTGTGAGTCCGGGGATTGCGGTGCAATTGTCCAATTACCAGAAGGTTTATTTTCAACCGGTTGCGGTGTTTCAGTCTGCTGGGGTGTAGGTATCGGCGTTTCGGAAACGGAAGATGCTGTGGGAGTTGCGGTAGGTGATGGGGTCTCTGTGGAGGGGGGACTTGTTTTTATGGGTATGACCCTGACATCTGTAGCATCCGTTGTTGGTTCAATAGTTTTTGCGGCAGTTGGCTGATTGGTTGGGCTCTCGGTCCCTTCACTATCAAGCCTATCTGCAGCTGTTAAGCCTGCGAAAATTGCAAGTCCCGCGCCAATGACGGATCCTGCGACTTTAACCGGTTTAGGGGTTTTTGAAAGACGTTCTTTTAGCCAATTTTTGCGCTGATTAACTTGCGATTGACTATCTTGGGGTTGCTCGGATTCCGCTCTCACTTCACCTGCCATTCAATATGATTGTACTTGATGCTTGTGGTTGCTTGCAAAACGTTTTTCTGATATACCTCACTTAACGCTAGAAGCGTTAAGAATTTCTAATTTCTAATTTCTAATTTCTAACTAATTTGAACATTTTCAAATTTTCAAATTATTTAGGTCAATTAGTAATTAGGTTAATTAGGGCACTTGACGCGTAAGCGTCTGCCCAAATGGATTTATCTAAGATATACCCACCTCGTCCCGAGTGGGTTCATAAAGGGAATTTCGGTTCAGTTCTGGTCGTTTGCGGCTCCAAACTTTACAGCGGTTCGGCAACGCTGGCGGGGGTGGCGGCGCTTAGGGCCGGAGCAGATTTAGTTTCGGTTGTTGCCCCGTCTCGTGCTGCCGAGGTTGCCGCCCATACTTTGCCGGACTTAATAACCTATCCTCTTGCCGGCGGGCATTTGACCGGCAGTCATGTCAACGATGTTTTGGATATCGCTCATCTTAGACGGGTCAACAGTCTGGTTTTGGGATGCGGCTTGGGCAGGCATCAGTCGACAATAAAAGCCATACACACTTTGATACAGAGAGTTATAGTACCGCAAGTAATCGATGCGGATGCCCTTTATGCGCTATCCCTCAAACCCGAATTGGCGGTGGGCAAGCAAATCATATTGACACCACACGCGGGAGAACTGGCGATGCTTTTAGGGTTGGAGCAAGCTCCCGGCGATTTTGAGTCGCGGCTGACGGCAGCCAAGCAAGCGGCAGTTAAATACCGTTCACCGGTTCTTCTAAAGGGGCATATCGACATTGTTACGGATGGTCATGTGACCATTACCAACAATACCGGCTCCACTTACATGACCAAAGGCGGTTTTGGTGACACGCTTTCGGGAATTGTCGGTGCTTTGCTGGCAAGGGGTGTCGGGCTTTTAGAGGCAGCCCACGCCGCAGCTTATATTAACGGTAAGGCCGGGGAGATTGCCTGCAGCCAGTTTGGTGAAGGAGTAGTGGCAAGTGACATTTTTGGGGCAATACCAAAGGTAATAAGTAGTACTTAAATTTCTAATTTCTAATTATTCTAATTTCTAATAAGCAAAGCTTGTTAGAAACAGACTTCGTCTATTTCTAATCAATTTTTAAATTTAAAAAATTTCTAAATTATTTAGGTCAATTAGAGTAATTAGGTTAATTAGGTCAATTTCTTGAACTGAGCAAAGTAGCCTATTGAATAAGCTTCGGTTTTACCTTTATATTAAGTGTTAATGGAGAAAAAGGAGGAGGTACCCGAAAGGTCTAATCTTTGGCTTGATCAGAAAAGCGCCGTCGTTGTTTCCGGAAAACTTTTTGATCCGATAACCAGTGTCTTTTTTATTGTTCTGGCGGTTTTTTCTTTCATTGTTTTTTGGCCAATTATTTCGGTTGTCGAATTTAAAGCCGCCTTCAATACACCCGTACTACCTGTCTTTATTAATTTTTTTAAAACGTTTGGTATAAACGGTGATGATTCCATTAGAATAATCTTTGTCTTCTCTTTTGTCTGTGCCACAGTCGGTGTTTATTTGTTGGTTAGAGATTTGATACTTAGGCAAGTGCCGCCGATTTTTGCGGCTATTCTCTATATAATTGCGCCCGTACCGCTTTTTGTTTTGAATTTATTGCAGCGAGGCTTGATGGATGTTGAATTGGCAAGCGCCGAGTCGTTTCTTTCGGTAATTTATGGTCAGGTTGATGCTTTTTTGGCCTTAGCCTTGATTCCATACGCGGCAATTTTTCTCTTGAAATTTCTAAAATCGGGTTCCGCCTTGAAATTGGCCGCTGGTGTAATTTTAAGCGCGGTTATTTTTTTGACCAATGAATCGCAATCGTTAAGTCTTATTTTAGTTCTTTTGGTGCTTTTGGTGACTGAGGTGTTTTTGGGCCAGGCAAGGCTAAAAATCAAGCGATTTATCCAATTTTTTTCAATTTCCACAGCACTTGTTTCTTTTTGGTATCTGCCGATTTTTCTTTCCGCGCCGCAACAATTATTTGCCAGCCAATTTATTGCTAATTTGAAATATTTATTTCCGCTACCTTTTATAGTGGGGACTTTATCGCTTTTGTTTTCATTTGTGGTTTTCGGCAGGAGGGAAGACAGGCAGGGCATTTTTGCTTCATTTTTACTTTTTATTGTCTTTTTCTCTTTATCTGCCGATTGGTTTATAAACGACCGAACTTATGCGGCCCATCCTAACAGGTTAATTGCCAATCTTGTGATGTTTGCCACCATGGTATCGGCACTTTCAATTTCAATGCTTTTTGATAAATTAAACCTTGTCCGTTATTTGGGGTTTGAAAGGTGGGCGATGCCTGCAAAAATCCTGGGCACAATGGCTTTCGGTTTTTTGAGTTTTTTAGCTATTCTGTCCGGCAGCATTTTAATTTCGCCATTTGCAATTAAATTTGTCAGCGGACCGGGGGGAATCTGGATTAAGGTTAGGGAAGCGCTTGCCGCGGACAGGGCAGAAACTATTGGCAGCGGCGAAAATCTGAGATTAATTACCTCTTTACCGTTAAATTGGCAGCTTGTAGCGGGGATTGCTATTTCTTTAGTGGCATTTAGCGTTTTAGTGATAAGTCTTTTTAAAAATATAAGCCTTGATGAAGACTCTTCTTTGGATAGCTAAAAATCACCTGCTTTCGATATTAGTTGCTGTTTTTTCGACTGTTGTCATCGCCTTTTTTAATTTCGGCGTCATTGCTTATTTTTTTGAGGGTGAATTTAACCAAAATTTAGGCTCAATTGAGATTTCATATATCCAAATGGCTAAATTTTGGCTGGAATCCGCCTCTGGCGGATGGCAGCCACTTTGGTATTTAGGCTACCCTTGGCATGTTTTTTATACGCCTCTTTTGCCGGCCTTAGAGGTTCTTTTAAGCCGAATTCTGGATTTTAGTTTTGCCCACGCGTACAGGGTTATTGTGGCCTCGGCTTATATCCTGGTTCCCGTCTCTCTCTATTTTTTTGTCTGGCAGATTACAAAAAGCAAACTTGGAGCGTTTGTGGCAGCGTTTTTTTACAGCATTTTTCCTTCTGTCATTGCCCTGATCTTCAGTGACGTGGCCTCCGATACCTTGAGCGGCGGTTTTGAGCCAAGACGCTTTGCAATCCTGGTTCGTTGGGGGGAAGGGCCACACACGCTGGCTTTGGTGTTTTTACCACTTTTTGGGCTTTTTTTGGGCAAAGCTTTGGAAAATAAAAGATTAATTAACCTGCTTTTGGCAAGTTTTTTCTTTGGGCTTGTGGCATTGACCAATGCAGTTGTCGTTTGGGCGGCATTTCTTTTGGCGGCCGCCTTGATTTTAGGGGAGATGGCCCAAAAAGATGCGGATTTAATATTTTTGATCAAGAGAATTTTTGCCTTTGGTGTTTTATCATTTGGCCTTTTAGCCTTCTGGTACAATCTGCCGTTTATTTCGACATTTTTTAGGGAAGGCGGGCAATCTTTGAACAACTGGCTGGCTCTGTTTCCCTGGCAGCTTTTAATAATCGGCTTTTTAGCTTTCGGGTTTTTTCTGTTGATCAAAAAGTTTTTGGGTAGCTTTAAGGGCCTGGTTTTTTCGGTTGTGTGGTTTCTGATGCTTTTTGCCATTGTTTATACCTATTACGCTTCGGGCGACAGCCAGATCGAGTATGCGCCCCAAGCCCTTAGGCTTAACACAGAGGTCGATTTGGCACTAAGTGTACTTGTAGGCGCTGCTATCTCGAACCTTTATTTGTATGCTTTAAAAATCAAGGGATTTTATAAGCTGCCAGCGGTGTTAGGGGTCATTGTTATCTTTTTGGTTATTCTTGCAGGTTTTTTTCTAGAGGGCAAGAAACTTTTGGAAACTTTACCGGCTTATTCGAAGCCTGCGGCATCTGTGGAAAACACGGCAGAATACAGAGTTTCTCAGAGGTTAAAAAGTATGACCGCCGGCACGAATCAGCGTGTTTTGGCACCGGGAAATTACGCTTTTTGGCTTAACTATTTTGTTGACGTGCCTCAAGTAAGGGGTGCATTATACCAGTCCTCGACTCACTTTTGGCCTGAGCATATTTATTATCAAATCACAAACAGCAACGATGAAGATACCTCTCTTGCATGGTTAAAAATAGCCAACATAGGAAAATTAATTTACACGAGTGTCGGCTCAGCTGAGCCATTTAAAGACTACAAGGTTAAGCGGGAAAAGTTTGACAATATTCTTGCGCCGGTTTCGGAAGAAAAGGGAGATGTTTTTTATACAGTTCCTTTGAAAAATGATTCGCTGGCCAAGGTTGTTGATGAAAATAAATTAAAAGAACTTGAAAAACCGTCTAATGCAATAGATTCAGAGCCGATATATGCTTATCTGGCGTGGCTTGAAGAGAAGAGTGACCGCAGGCTGAATTTTGAAAAAATTTCAAACAGCAGATACAGGATAAGCGGTGAGGTTTCGGATTCGGAAGCGGTTTTGGTTCAACAGACTTATGATTCGGGCTGGAAAGTTGAAGGTGGGGGATGGAGGGTGGCCAAGGACCCTTTAGATTTTACAGTCCTTATTCCCAAAAAGGCCGGAAATTTTGAGATCGATTTAATCTACACAAAACCACTCCCGGTTTATTTTGGGTATCTAATCACCCTGATTACGCTCATCTACATAGGTTATCGGATCACGATCCCGTATCGTGATCATCGTAGTCGTGCATTAAATGTTTGATTTTTTCAAGCTTCCTGCCATAACTTTCCTGATCATGCACAAATTGCTTATAGTCTTCCTTAGACTTGAAATACGCTAGCAACTTTTCGGGACTGGCAAGGCCATTTGTGGAATCTCCAACGTAGCTTAAGTAAGAAGACCAATTGTACTTGCTAAGGTCAGAGGCAATACCGGAAACCACAGGATTCAAGTGAATATATCTTGCGACATGAAGTAATTGGTCGTCGGTTTCTATATGCACACTTTTGAAACGGCCAGTAAAAAGAGGCCCAGACCGTTTATATTTGACACTAACGTAATGAGAATAGCTGTTAGCTAAGTGCCTAATGTAGGAGGTTAGTCCACCATCAACTAGCTGTTTTGCCAATAAATGAAAATGGTTGGGCATTAAACAATAGGCAAGAATTTCTACTTTATATTCTTCAGCCTGTAACGATACGGGATCGTGAAGGGGGAGGGCGCGCCTTTTTTGATAGCTGAACTTACTGTTTTTACTCTTGTAATGAATGGCTGCACCCAAGAATTGCCTGTAATCCTCTTCCGAAAAGAAAATTTTGGCCTTATTCACCCCTCTATTGAATACGTGATAAATGTTGTCGGTGATTATTGGATATTTTCTCATAGCAAAATAATACCATCACGATACGGGATCGTGAAGGGGTTAGGTTTTTTCTTCCAATACGTAGGCGTACGTAAACCACCAGAAGAAAAATAGCCACAAAATTACCGCCAAAAGCGAACCGTAATCATGGACAATAATGCCAGCGGACTGGCCGAAAAAGTAGGCAGTCAAAACGACCACTACAATCCTTAGAATATTAATCCAGAAAGTCCCCAGCGCCCCAATGACAAGAGCTTTAACTTTGGAAACATTAGTGTATTTGTCGCCTTGAAGGCCGATAAAGGCCGTAGTTGCAAAAAACAAAAGCGACTGCCAACCGATGCAGTTCCAGACAATTTCGGCCAAAAACGGTGCCGAATTGCCTAAAACTACGTATTCGCGCGTTACACCGACATCAAACCCCAAAACTTTTAAAACGACGGCGACCATGCGTACTTCAAAGGGCACAATCACTTCGCGGATAAACCAATAGCCGCGAAGATTAATGACAATTCTGGTAAGAATGTCGTTGAAAGTTGCCAGAAAAGGCATGAAGATTAGGACCAAAACGAGAATCAGAAAGAGAGCGACAAAGGTATCTTTGGAAACTGAAACTGTTCTAAATTTAGGCGCTATCATAATTAAAAATTATCAGAAATTACGATTTCTTGAATCGGTCCAATTAAATTTTGCCCACTGACCTCGCTTGGCACTGTCTTTGGAAAACTTTCCCGCTTTCGCTCACCACCAACAAAAATTCTTTTTACTGAAAGCGTAGTTGAAAAATCCCATCTAAACTCCAAATCAAAATTTTTACCTTGGCAATCAGCGCCCAGTTCAATGTTCGGGTCATCTTCACCTTCCTGCCCTCTACTGTCATATGTATCAAATCCAATCGTACAGCCTGCAAAAGCTATCACAAAAACATTTTTCCTGTCTTTCCCATTAAAATTTCCCAAAAAGAGCACCATATCGTCATCTCCACCGTTATATTTAAAGCTAAATTTTACGCTTCCTTGGCTTAAATTCAGCCCACCAGCGCCCGTCAAGCCTCTCAAGTTTGCTAACTTATCTCCATAGTAGTCTAAAATATCCGGGGGTTCAGGACTCTTTTGAGTCGAGGATTTATTATCATTTGCCAAAGGTGTAAGAGTTGGAATTAAAGTTGAGGCTTTTGCAGCGTTTTGCACAGACGCTGCCGAAGCTGTTGGCATGGGAGTCGGAGTTTGGGAAAGTTTTGCGGCATCAGTTGTCTCATCTAGCGCTATTTTTTCTCCGGCAACTTGATTTTCACCAAATTTCGGTAAATTCTGCCAAAATTGGTTGTCAAACTTCACAATAACAAAAACCACCGCACCGATCACCAGCCACAACACTAGTGAGATGGCAACCTTGATTACCAAATCGTTTTTTAGTTTACTGATCAGTTTCCTGGGCAAATTCATAATTTCCTTTTCTTTAACCTTCCCAACACTTTTGGCAAAAACGGCAGGCCTGCTAATAAAAACAGGGCCTTTTCCGGAACAACCGCAAACTCGAAATTGTTTGTTTCTCGTAACACGACTCCAATTTGGCTTGTACCAGCTCCTTTTTCGGGTGCTGAAATATGACCTAAGTGATCTCCAGTACCCGACCAGCCCCAATCATTTTCCGAACCCCAAGAAATTGAAGACTTTGGGCTTGATTTCCAATAAGCTTTTTCATCTGTATCCTTAATAATACTGGCATAGAGATCGTTGTTTGTGGTGTCCAAAGTTAAAGTGACCGAACTAACATTCGTTTGTCCTGTCCAAGGATTTTCGTCCAAAGAACAAGCAGGGTCATTACAGTCGACAAAGGTGACATCACCGTCAGTGTCATCAGCATATGCCAGTTTGCAGTCTGCTGCGGCTGCACAGTTAATTGCCACACTGCCTAAAGAACCAATAGCTGCATCCTCACCAGAAGCACCGACATCGGTATCAATATCATTGATGGTTGGAGCAGAGCAGGAAGCGTCGTTGCAATCCGCAAAGGTTACGTCGCCGTCTGTGCGGTCATAAAAGGAAACCTTACAATCGTCTGCCGCCGGACAGCTGATTGAGGCCATGGCATCATCGCCGACATCGGTATCAATATCATTAATGGTGGGAGCAGAGCATGCGGCGTCGTTGCAATCCGCAAAGGTTACGTCATTATCGGTGTCATCAAAATAGACTACTTTACAGTCCGTGGCCGTAGGACAGTCAATTGAAGCTTGACCGTTGTTGCCGACATCGGTATCAATATCATTAATTGTTGGAGCAGAGCATGCGGCGTCGTTGCAATCCGCAAAGGTTACGTCGCCCTCAGCAGAATCAAAATAGGCAATTTTACAATCATCCGCCGCCGGACAGCTGATTGAGGCTTTACCATTGCTTAGTCCTCCACCGGCATCGGTATCAATATCGGTAATCGTGGGAGCAGAGCATGCGGCGTCGTTGCAATCTACAAAGGTGATGTCGCCGTCAACAGCATCAAAGTAGACCAGTTTACAATCGTCCGCCGCCGGACAGTCAATTGAAACTGTGGCATTGGTACCGACATCGGTATCAATATCATTAATTGTTGGAGCAGAGCAGGAAGCGTCGTTGCAGTCGGCAAAAGTAACATCACCATCGGTGTCATCGGCGTAAAAAATTTTGCAGTCTGTGGCTGAAGGACAGTCGATTGAGGCTTTGCCGGAAGCACCGGCATCAGTATCAATATCGGTTAAAGTTGGCGATGAGCATGCAGCGTCGTTGCAGTCGGCAAAGGTGATATCGCCGTCCGTGCTATCAAAATAGGCAATTTTACAATCGTCCGCCGCCGGACAGCTGATTGAGGCCTGAGCGGAAGTACCCGCATCGGTGTCAATATCAGTTGCGGTTGCTGAAGCAAAAGGAAAACAGTTGGTCACGTCGCAATCAACAAAAGGAATCTGGGGATTGGTATTGCCCGCATAATAAGTAAATTTACAATTGTTTGTACTGGGACATTGAATCGCACCTTTTGCCCTTGGTTTAATGTCAAAATCCAGAGTAATTACTGACCCTGAATCACAGGCAGCAGCATCACAGTCAACAAAATATAAGTTTGCTCCCCCGTTATCATAAACAAATTTACAGTCGGTGACAGAAATACACTGCATTGAGGCGCTGCCTCCTCGAGTACTGGTAAATCCGGCTGTGGAATCAATGGTCGTTTCTGTCTTGCTGCTGCAGTCAGCCGCGCCGCAGTCGACAAAGACCAGTGAATTGGCCGTTTCGTCATGATAAATAATCTTGCAATCCGCCGCGTCTGCCGCCGGACACCAAATGTCGTTGGTCACCGCATCTGCCGTCCCCACATTGGCATTAACATCAACCTGCGCAGGAGTAGCACAGGCGCCGTCAGAACAATCAATAAAGGTTAAGTCCCCGTCAACCGTATCATGGAATACCACCTTGCAGTCGGTGGCCGCCACGGCGCAGGAAATCGAGTTGTATTCTCGTACGTCACCGGAAGCATTATCATCCAAAGTTGTATCGGCATCAGTTGTCGAGCAGTTGGCCGCCGAACAATCGACAAAATGGACAATATCGACATCATCTTCCCAGTAAACTACTTTGCAATCGGTATCTCCGCCGGTACAGTCAATTGAGGCTGTCGGCAAAGTACCTGCAGCCCCAATGTCGGTATTTAAAACAGTTGCAGAGGATGTTGTACATTCCTGGTTGGCCGAAGTGCAATCCAAAAAAACCTGGTCAGGGCCGGCACTACCGATGTTGTCCCCGTAAACAATCTTGCAGTTATCTGTGGCCACACAGTAAATGGCAGGATTGGCAACATCGCCTGCGCCTCCGATGTCGGAATCCAAAACCGTTGGAGTCGGCGGCCCGGAACAAGTCTCATCATCACAATCGACAAACACTAAATCCGGTCCTCCTCCTCCGCCAACGTCAATATCGTCCGTATAAACAATCTTGCAGTCTGTTGAGGTGACACAAAACATGTCAATGTCTGATGCTAAGTCGTGATCCGTGGCACCGGTATCAGGATCGAGCACAGTTTGGGCAAAATCACCAGTGCAGCAGGAATAGAAATTGGTGGCCGTTGTTCCCGAAACTGTCAAAACCCACAGTGTTGTTCCATCTTCTGTGACCGAATAGACATTATCGGTAACAGAAGCAATTGTTAAATTATTCCTTGTCCATTCATCAAGAGAAACATCAAATCTGCTACTGGATAAATCCCCATCCTGAAAGATCATGTCAACCAGATTACTGTTTCTCTTGACAACCACCGGCCTGTCTCCTGCCGTTATCCCAGAACCAAAGGTGATATTGCCCGGCTGAACATCAGTTATAGAGCAAGTACCAGCACCACTAGGAAGATCAGCTATATCGAAAATATCAACTTCTGTATCGGTAGAAGTATCAGAATAGGCAACAACAGCACTACTTGTGTCATACGACGCCACTGAAACCATAAAGCTTGAGGAAAGTGTTCCTTGAGAAGCTGATGTGCAGAGAGCGCCTAATGTATGGGGAAAGGTGGTTGCATTAACATCAATCAGCCTACCCTCAATAGCATTACTGCTAGTATCGATCCAAAAAACGATAGGTCTTAGATTGCTGCCAGAGGCCATAGCCATAGAAGGGTTGAAGTTGTCAGCATCTGTTGTATCTAGATCCTGGGCAGCAGACCAATCTGAAGTTTCATCACAGTCTGAGGAAACCAAACATCTTTTCCAAAAGACATCTGAGGCATCATTGTAAACTGCATACCAAGCAGCCCCGCCATTGGCTCCTGCCGCATAGAGTATCTTTCGCTGCAATCCTCCAAACTGAACTTCTTCTTCCGCAATACCGCCCGATACAATCACTGATGGATCAATGGAAACGGGATAGACTCTTGTTGGGTCAGCTAACCATTGTTTGGCACTCTCACCCAATGATTTGGTTAGCTTGTGGCCAATATAGTCCTTCTCAAGAGTGATGCTAATATCATTGCTTACCTCTCCACTTGCATCTTTAGCAAACGGCGCCCCGAATTTAAAAAGTTCCTGGCCATCATCCGAGTAGAAACCAAAAGCCGAAGGATCAGCTGAAACTACCTTAACATCGACAGTCTTGACAGATTGTTCAATTGTTAAATTGTTTAATTGTTTAATTGCTGATTGGTTTTTGACAATGAACTCTTCTACTAATAAGTCATTAGTAATCGAATACTTAAGATCCACACCTTCTATTATTTCTTCATAAACAACCTCTTTGTCACTGTAGATTTTGGATTTTTGGGGATTTACCCTTTGTCCAAAGACAGTCTTGGTCTCAAATTCAATCTCGCCCCTCGTAGCCCTTCGGGTCTGAGCCTCAGGGTCGAAGACCTCTGGCGAAGCGGGGTCTCCACTCAGTTTTATCCTTACCCTTGGTTCCTGGTGAAAGATAAATTCCGAGTTCTTGCCGCCTTTGGTTGTTTTTTGTATTGCTCTTGGTGTGGTAATTTCCCGGGTTTGGGCATTTTTTAGGATTTCTTCTTTGTAGACAGGGTTTTTAGGATCTGTTTCCTGCCTGCCCGCCAAAGCTTTAGCGTCGGCGGGTTTCTGGTTTCCTGTTTCCTGTTGGCTATTGGCCACGGTCTTAAGTGCAGGCTGTGAGGCATAAGAGGTGGCCGCCGGCATCAAAGATGCAAAGACAGACATCAGAGCGGTAATGCCAATTATCACTCCCAACACCGCATTGCCAACCCACCTGATTTGTCTTGGCCTGATTCTAAAATTGCTGCCCTGAAGCGGACGAAGGGCGGAGGCGAAGGCGAAAGCAGAATTGTTAAATTGTTGAATTGTTACATTGTTAGCTTTGGCGGGGGCGCCGAATATATTACCGAAGAACTTACCGAAACTGGATCTTTCTAAAACATCGGTAATGACACCGGTCTTGGGTGTCCTAAACCAGGGACCTTCTTGTGGTTCAATGAAGCCTTTGATCGCAGCATAGGCCTGGAAAGGTACGACAATGTAGGAGAGGGCAATGAAAGAGAAGATACCCAAGTAATCGCGTTCCTCACTTTCCTCTAAGAATAGTCCGATGATATTCATAAGAGGCAGGGAGAGGAGATTGGTAAAGACAAGACTCCAGCCAAAGGCAGAAGTCCAGAAGGGTAAGGGAGAATGAAATATAGTCTCTGAAATAAACCAGCTTAAGGTCCCCACCACAAAGAAGGCTGCCTGCAGGTAATAGGGGGCAAGGTAGACGAACTCAAGTTTTTCAGCTAAAGACAATCTACTCGGTATCCACACCTTCTGCTGATTTTGTGGCTCTTCTTGTGAATTTCTAATTGACCTAATTTGGAATTTGGGATTTGGGAATTGATTAGAATAATTAGAGTAATTAGAATAATTAGAAATTTGGGATGCTTCCCCCCATCTGCCAAACAGCATTCTTGAAAGCATCACCTTGATATTGAAGGAAGCGCCTTCTGCCCAGCGCATACGTTGGCGGATTAGTCTTTTAATGGTAGAGACCGCCTCTGCCGGTGCCTGGATATACGGAATAAAGGAAACCTTGTAGCCTGCTTCATAAAGCCTTAGGGTCAATTCAAAGTCTTCGGTAATGCTCTTGCCCCAGCCAAACTTCCTTAGAATATCGGCACGTATGGCATAGACACTGCCGGCAATCTGCTTTAAGCCTCCGTAGATTTCCTCACTTGACCTTTCAATGACGTAGGAGCCCGCGTATTCCGTCCTGACACCACGGGTTACCCAGGTCTGTGACTTGTTAAGTACGTGCCACTGGTAGCCTTGAATTGCAGCAATATTATTTGAGGTATTAGGTGTTAGGGTATAAGGTTTAGATTTATCACTATCCCCTAAACCCTGATCCCTAAACCCTCCTAGAGCCTGAAACGCTTTCACAAACTGCTCTATGGTGTCCGGATAGGGTACGAAGTCGGCATCAAAAACGACTACATAGTCTGCTGCCGGGTCTGTTACTTCCAGAGCTTTTTGCAATGCACCTCCTTTAAAACCGGAACGGGAGGTACGGTGAATAAGTTTAACTGTGGGACCATTCGACCTTTTAAAGACGAACATCTCCATCTGTTCCGATACGGGATCGGAACTCTTTGACACCACTGACCAGCCACCGGCAACCAGGGTCTCTTTTGCAATCTGTGTCGTTTCATCTGTTGAGTCGTCGACAATGATCAGTTCGTAGTTTGCCCTTCGACTTCGCTCAGGGTCTGCGACCTCTGACTTTCCACTTTGACTCCAGACTTGATTTGTACATGCTTTGATTAATCTCTCAATAACATTTTTTTCGTTGTAGGCGGCAACATGAATTGAAACGAAAGGCTTCTTACTAAGTGTGATTTTTTCGAAATTTAGACGAAGTGGATTGATTGTCCTGACGTTGTTATTTGCGTTTGCAAATGGAATATGTTGCCAAAATTTATTGATGACTTCCGCAAGTTTATTTGTCACTTTCGGCACATGAGTGCCAGAAGGTTGGCTGTTGGCCATTTTTAGGACCATGACCGCGGAAAGATAATACTTCAGACTGTAAAGGAAGAAAATAACACCTAAGCTTAGGGAGATGGTTGAGAAAAACAGACCAACCTGGGAGATGCCGGGAGGTGCAAAAATTAAAAGTTTAATCCAGAAGAAGAAAATTAACAGGGGAACAAAGGAGGTAAGTAAGGCGATTATACCCTTTCCGGGATTTTGCCTTAACAGTTTGGGGATTGTGGTAAACGGGGCGATAATCTGCCTTAGCCGGTAAACAGGAATTTGCGGTTCGTAAAGCGGCGAAACTTTTGTACCGGGAGTAGTGATGTATCCTTGGGCAAAAATTTCGCGGCTTTGGTGCATGCTCAAACCTTTTCTTTCCAGCAAATTTTGAATACCGTGATGGCCAAGATTGAGGGTTTTGGCAAGCGTGTGGACTGAAAATTCCGGGTGCCGGGAAACAGTAGCAAGGATCAACTCTCGGGTTTCTCCGGGAAGGTATCTGTAGTGGTCTTCCCCTTTGGGCCGCATTTCATACAATCCGGCTTCGCCGTTTTTTTGATAGTTTTTCAGCCAAGCGTATAAAGACTTGCGGCTGATATTGAATTTTTTGCAAATTTCAACTGCGGTATCTTCCTTTGCCAGGTATTTGTTGACTATAAGTAATTTATCTTTGGGGTGGACAGATTTGTGGCTAAAATTTTTCTTAAAACGGTGGTCTGCCAGCTTATACAAGGCTAAATTTGGTTTGGTGGAATTGTATTTTTTAAGCCATTGATAGAAGGTTTTTCGGGAAATTTTAGCTTCGCGGCAAAGTTTTGCGACCTTTTCCCCGGCCTTGGCCCTATATATTAAGGAAAGCTTATCGCGGGCGGGGGCAGGCCTCATACTTAAGTGTTACCAATATTGGGTACTGAAGTCAAATTGTTATCGGACATAAAAATAATAAAACCTATAAAATATTTATGAAGCTAATTAGACAATATTCGTAATGTTTCTATAGGTTGATTTTAAAAAAACTAGAGGCCAACTCTCATATACTATGGGTAAAACCATTTTTGAGTATAAATGTTTACTATTTTTGGTGTTGGAACGGGCTTTTTTGCCAATATATCGTGCCTGGCAGCTGTCGCTTTTAGTGCTAATTGAGGCTGCTTCATAGCTATTTATGCCTAAAAGGCGTCTGGTGGGCGATAAGAGGCGAATAGCTTCGATTTGGCAAAAATATTCAAAAATGCGCCGGTAGCGGTAATTATTTTATCAATCTAAAAAAAATGGAAAAGTGATTAAGCAAAAAATAAGGTTTTAAAAATAGCGCTAGAAATTAAAAAATTGATCGAAAAATAGAGTTGTTATCTAAAAATATAGATAAATATAAAATGTGGCTAAATGATATAAATTCATATCTATTG
>CAZLVB010000003.1:31408-55122 GCA_964562855.1 uncultured Gammaproteobacteria bacterium
GTAATTGATATTTACCATGCACAAAATATAAAAACATGCGCCGTTTGTCCTAATTAGTTTATCAAGCCAAAAAAATGGAAAAGAGATTAATATTCTTGCGAAAATAATTTTTGGTACCGACTTTCTAGAAAAAGCAAATAGTAGGATTTAAAATGGCGCCGGAAATTAAAAAATTGACGGAAAAATAGAGCTGTTATATAAAAATATAGATAATTATAAAAAGCATTTAAACGATATAGATTTATATCTATTGATTACCTCATCGATTTAAAACCTGAAAATTCTCCAAAATTTTCACAAAAAGCGGAAAATCAGAAATTTTAAAAAACCAGCAACTTTTGGTCTAATCGTGAAATGTTTTCGAAAATATCATGAAAATACTTTAGTTATTCCCGTTCTCATGTCATCCCCGGACTTGATCCGAGGATCTGGATTCTGGATTCTCACTTTTCCGCCAGAGGCGGACCCGCCTTTGGCGTGCGTGAGAATGACAATTGTTGTGATCGAATCCGTGCTCGAGATGTTGTCTATAGCATATTCAAACCAATATGTTCATATCTGTCAATTACCGGTTGGGACTGCTACATGCTATATATTAGGTATTTGGCCTATTGCAGTGGGATTAATTTGCTTTAATTTTGCCACTTTATTTTTGTTGGTAAATGGTGTTTAATACTGACTGCTTCTGCCTGTAAAACTGCCAGGTTGGTCTTCGATTCCGAGGTCGCTCAGACTCGAGGGGCAGGCAGGTCCTTCTTGCGATTGAAGCTAAATTCACAAAAAGCTGCCTGGAAAGGGCTTTATGCTTCTTTATTGGGGAATGTTCAGCGTGGGGTTCACGCTTGGCGCCATAATTTCTTATGTTACTTTGGCTCCAAAAAGGCCGGAGGAAGACCTGGAATATCTCTAAACTGGATACATTAAGATATAAATTGATAATATCTGATATATATATCTGAAGCAGTTTCGACCTGTTCTTCCGTGGAAATTTTGCAATCAATTTTGTGAAAAATTATTACTCTTTTGTTTGGCAGGCCATGCCGGAAATGTAAAGTCAGCTGAATCCGAGGCCGTACTTAGCCTTGTTTTGAGGCTAGTTAAATTCGAGCCTTTTATTGCCGTTTTAAAGCCTTTTTGAGGCTAACTATGCCCGGTAGATCAGCCTTAAAATTGGCCTCGTAAGCTTCACCTTTGGCTCTTCCGGCTTTTTTGTGACCCTTGACTCATCTATATTTAGCCTCAAATCAGCTATATCTAGACCTGTAGTCTCACGTTAATATTTCCTATAGTAATTCAATCTAAAGTCCTATAACGGGAAGTTAGCTTCAAAAATCAGCCATAAATTGCCAAATTTGGCTTATCTTATAGCCATCTTGACAAACAGTACCCATGATATCTAACATAATATTAATGCCTGCCCCGCACCGAAAAAGAAACTCAGTCATCAAAAAAGCCTCTTTGCCAGGCAGTGCAGATTATTCCAGCGCGAATCTGGAAGGTAGATTTTCTGGTACGGGGCCTGCGCGTAGATTTTCTCCCAAAGAAAAGCTTTTGATCCTGGATGAAGTTAAGAGAAGCGGCCAAAAAGTTAGTGACGTTTGCAAAAAATGGGGCATCAGCCGCTTCACCTTCTATAACTGGGCGAAAAACTGGCGAGATCCTTCGAACCTAAGACGAGCAAACCTGCTCAAAGAAAAAAGGCCAAACGGAAAGAATCACCCAAAGGCAATAGCCGGTAAGCGCGAGAAGCTGATTTTGGAATGCGTCCTTCGGAATCCGGGCTGGTCCAGCCACAAAATTGAAAAGTTCTTAGCCGAATATCTGGGCGGTGCATTCAAAGTTTCCAACCACGGGATACAAAATGTTCTTAATCGAAACTCGCTCAATTGCGAAGAAGCAAGGTTTGAATATTCAAGATCGCATTTAACGCGTTCGGTCTTCCCAAACAAGTTCACCGATTTTGAAAAGTACAAAATCATCGAGGAGTACTTAATAAAGGGAGGCAAGATTGCGCAAGTTTGCAGGCAGTTTCATATTTCGCGGTTTACTTTCTACGCCTGGCTTAAAAAGTACGAAGTTGAAAAAACAGTTTCTTCGCTTGCCGACAGGAGACTTAGGGCGGAAAGCCATCCCCGATATGCCGGCGAGGCAGTCAGGCAGAAAGTCCTGGATGCGGTTGGGGCAAACCCTGCATTTTCCGTCCACAAAATCCACGCGCATTTGGCTGGCGTTGTTGGGCATCATGCCATTCAAAACATTCTGGCGAGGGAAGATTTAAACACATTTACCAAAAGACAATTGTTTGCGCAAGGCTACGTTGCCGAACCGCAAGTCGCGGTGGCCCCGCTTTACGAAGTGCCGGTTCCAAAACTTTCGGTCTGGCGCATGCTTTACGCGCCGTTTCGAACTGTCCCCAAATGGGTACTTAAGCACCCCGCGACGTGGCCGGTTGTTTTCCCCACTTTGGCCTTTTTAGCCTACATTTTTGAAGTCGATAAACTGGCAAGACCCCAGATGTTCTTTCCGATTATCGCACTAACTTTTGGATTTATTTTCTTTTTATATTCCCTGAAGTATTACATTTCTTTAATTATCGTCATGCGGCTGGCGCAGGGGGGGCAGAAGGAAGAGGAAAGTCAAAGTCAAAGTGGAAAGTCAAAAATTAGTATTATTCTTCGAGCGATCAGCCACCGGCTGAGAGTCGAGAAGTTTATTGGTAGTTCTCGACTAGGCTCGAACAATAAGATATCGCAAATTAATCCGCTTTTGATGAATCTGGATCGAGTCAAACTCGACTCCGCAGTGCAGCCGTTTGTCTCCATCCATGTTGCGGTCTACAACGAGAAAAAGGTAGTGGAGCGCTTAATTGAAGCCTGCAAAAACCAAAGATGGCAGAACTTCGAAGTTATATTGGCAGACGACTCGACGGATGAGACGACCGAGATTGCCAAAAAAGCGCTTTCTAGTGGCGGAAGAAGGCTGGAGAGCACATTTAAAAATGAGACCATGGAAATCTTTGTTTCCAAAGTCGCAAAAAACGAGGGCGGGCCGATTTTTAAGCTGATCCACAGGTTTAACCGCGACGGATTTAAAGGAGCGGCACTGCAGAAAGCCCTTGAAAATACCAACCCTTATGCGGACTTTATCGTGGTTTTTGACAGCGACTTTGTGCCGTATGCGGACACTGTCGAGCAGTTTGTGAAAGCCTTCCAGGCTCTAGGAGGGTTTAGGGATCAGGGTTTAGGGGATAGTGATAAATCTAAACCCTATACCCTAACACCTAATACCTCAAATAATATTGCCGCCATCCAGGGCTACCAGTCCTCCTTCGCCAAGGCTTCGGAGGATAAGATGGCACTACCTGGATCAAATATCGCAGCAATACAAGGATACCAATGGCATGTTCTTAATAAATCAGAAAACTGGGTAACAAGGGGTGTGCGAACCGAATATGCCGGAAGCTATGTTGTTGAAAGAGCGGGAATCGGAATATATGGCGGTTTGAATATGATCGCCGGAAGTGTTTTTTGTCTGCGCGCCGATGTACTGCGAAAGTTTGGCTGGGGAAGAAGTATTACCGAAGACCTGGAGCTGACTTTGAGGCTTTATGAAGCCGGATACAAAGTGCTGTTCACGCCTTATATTCAGGCGCCGGCCGAAGCGGTTTCGACTGTTAAACGTTTGATC
The DNA here is from genome assembly GCA_964562855.1 of uncultured Gammaproteobacteria bacterium. GTDB lineage: Bacteria > Patescibacteriota > Microgenomatia > Curtissbacterales > GWA2-41-24 > 2-12-FULL-41-17. The sequence goes on from CAZLVB010000003.1 coordinate 35,096, forward strand.
AGGCAGAGAATGCGCTGGGCGGAAGGCCACACGTTTAATATCCGCAAGATGTGGACAAGGATTTTTGCCAGCCCGCACGTTTCGCCGAGGGAGAAATTCGAATTTCTTTATCTTTCACCCTACTACTTGCAGGCGGCATTTTTTATCTTCGGGTCTTTGGCCTGGTTTATTTCCGAAGTAGTGCTTAAAGTCCACCTGCCGTTCTGGACGGCTGCCTGGGGCTGGTCTTTGGTATTTGTCAACTTTTTGTCATTGCCTCTAATGAACTTAATCGGGCTGTTTTTGGAAGAAAGCGACGAGCGGGATTACTTGGGAATCGCCTCTTTTATCGTACTTTCTTATATCTTAGTTCCGTTTCAGGCATACGCCGCGGTCAAGGCGTTAATCGAAGATAAAGAAGGGCCCTGGTTTAGGACGCCCAAGACCGGAGCAGTTACCGACGTTTTTGACAGGGTGCGCTTTTACAACTGGTTTGAAAAGTTAAAAGTCTGGAAGGGCAAGCCGGCTGTATTGCCAGCTGATTTAAGATTGAAGATTGATGATTTAAGAGGCAATCTGGCTCTGGCACTTAACGAAGGAGACAGCGCGCCCAGCGCATTTAACGCCTTTTCGGGCTACAGTTTTAAGCCCAAAAGGATGAGGTTTGTGGCGCGGGGAGTACTTTCGGTTTTATTAATCTCGGTAATGCTTTTAAACTACTTTGCCTTTTTCGTACCGCAGACGGAGGCGCATGACAGTACGGTGCATTTGGAGCAGCAGATAAATATCATTAATCAGGAGTATAACAATACCACCACTTCTTACGCGCCGACAACCGAACAGCTCGGACTGGTTAAGTGGGAGAGCTCAAAGTATGACGGAACCGTAACAGTCTATTTTGAAGCAATAATCAACACTGCAGCAAGCTCGAATACGACAACAGCAGGCCTTTTTGCCGAAGGGAATACGACCACACCGGTTTCGGGCAGTACCGTTACGACGACGAGCACTTCTTACACAAAGGTGAGGAGCGGTTCAATAACCCTTACGGATGCCACAAATTACACGGCAAGGGTGAAGGGATCTTCAACAAATGGCGCAAGGATCAAGGTTGCCCGCTTAATAATTACCCAGAACCCGGGCACCGGCAAAATCGGCAAAACAAGGACCTATGTTGAGATCGGCTCCAATTCAAATGAAACCACAACAGGTGCACCAAAACAAGCTGACGGCCATAAACGCTTCTGCTATGATTCCAATACAACAGGAAACGGGCGAGGCAGCTGTGCAGCCGCTTCGCCAACGAACATGAACCCGGCGCCGACAGGCACTTTCATGGCAACTTTACGCAATAATACCGGTGGCCAGACTGCTTATGCGTATCTGGTGGTTATGGCTGGTGACGAGCAGAGTTTCGCTGTAGGCGGGCTAAGGGGACCTTCTATATTTTGCAGCGGGGCTGCCCCTTCGACCGATTGTAAGATCAGCTATGGGGATATAAGCAGCACTGGTAAAAATGCGGGTTTAAAATTTTTAAGATGTACGACTGCAGCCTGCACCGATTTGCCTGATCCGAGGTATTTGGATACAACAGATCAGGTGAGGGGTTCGGATATTTATTGTTCGGCTTCTACAGACTGCAAAATTGCCTACAGTCAGCGTGATCCAAGCGCCTTCATTAGATTAAAATTTATCCAATGTACCACCGCTGATTGCAGTACAACCTCGACTGCCCAGGCACTTGATACTGACGCAAGATTATCCACAGAAGAGGGTACTAATAATCCGGCGATATTTTGTATAGGTGCGGCACCATCGACGGATTGTAAAATTTCCTATTATGAGAAACAGACGGCCGCAGGATCTACCGAAGATCTAAAATTTATCCGATGCACCAATGCCGACTGCAGCAGCTCGTCTACGCCTCAAAGGCTAGATACGGCCGGTAGCGTGGGTATTTACAGCGGCATTTACTGTTCTTCGAGTACTGATTGTAAAATTTCCTATTATGATGAGACAAATGCTGACCTGAAATTTATCCAGTGTACCAACGCCGACTGCACGAGTAAATCTACTGCCCAGACACTAGACTCCACCGGAACTGTCGGTCAAAGCACAGCGATTTTCTGCTGGACCTCTACCGACTGTAAAATTTCTTACGTTGACAGGACGAACACCGACTTAAAGTTTATCCGGTGTACCAACGCCGATTGCACCAGCAGGTCTACTGCGCAAACACTTGATACAGGATCTGTTGCGGCAGGAGCTACTGAGAGAGGCATCAAAACAGACATATTCTGCTCTGCTAGTGACGACTGTAAAGTTGTTTATTCAACTGAAGCGAGCGGAGTAGACAATTTGAATTTCATTCAGTGTACAAATGCAGACTGTTCCAGTCGGTCTGCTATCCAAACACTTGATACTGTTTCCGCAACCACGCCATCCATTTATTGTTCGGCTTCTACAGACTGCAAAATTGCCTATCTCAATGGTACAGGAAATCTGGCCTTTATACAATGCACGAATGCGAGCTGCTCTACCCGAAACAGTACCGGGGTGCTTGATTACAATCCCATCGCAAAAGTCTCACAGGTAGGCACAACCTATGCACTTAAGACTTCAAGTCTTGCTCCCGGTGCCCCAAAATCCGGCACAACTTATACAGTTGCCTTGAATGCTAGCGGAGGCACTACAACGATTAGTAACGCAGCTTTGGTGCTGGACCAGACGGAAACGACAAACGGCATAACCAACGTGGAAACCGCAAACATCTACAATGTGATCCAAGATAGCGTTTCCGGAACGGCATACGGGGGTGCCTACTGGAACATAGATTTCACCAGAAATAATTATCAAGAGGACGGGCAGACAGTGAAGTATTTTTACGAAACAGTTATGTGGGAAAACTGCGGGAAAGGCGAATGCGGCAATACCTTTTCGAGGCTTTATAACGCCACGGACGCAACGGCTGCAAGCAGTGAAATTAGCGGTTTTGCAACGGACAAGGCAAGACCGAGGGTTGAAATAACCTCTCCTCCGGGTTTTGGCACATCCAAAGACTTTACACCGCAATGGCGAACGGGAGCGAGCGGCACTGCGGTAAGTGCCTCTAGTGCCCGCCTTATTGTTCATATAAGTAACCTGCAGGTTCCGGAAAGAGTGTTGCTTTTTGCGCCGGTTGCGGTTTTTGTGCCAAAACTTGTCAAAAAAATAAAAGAGATTTTAAAGAAACGGCGCAAGGTAAAAAAAGCAAACGGTAAGCCAAGAGATGGGTAATAACGGGAGAAAACTAATCAGAACGCCATTTTCGAACCTCGTAATTTTCGGGGTGGTACTTTTGATGGTTTTGCCGTTTATTAACACTTTTAATTCTTTTTTGACAAATGCCTTTTTGAAATGGCATGCATATGCGATTTTGCAGGAACTGGTAGTGCCATATGAGGCTAAAATGCTTGCGGGATTTTTTAACGTCTTGAGATTTTCGGCGCTGGCGGTGCCCAAAGGCGTTTGGCTAAACGGGCTTTTTTTGGAAATAACCTGGAACTGTTTAGGCTGGCAGTCTGTGGTTTTGCTTGTGGCGACTTTTATAGGCGGCTTTCAGGGGAGATTCAGCTGGAGCAGCCGGTTTGAAGTGGTTTTGATAGGGCTTTTGGGTACGTTTCTGGTAAATTTTCTAAGAATTGCGATTTTTGGGGTTTTGGCAACTACTATTAACAGTACTACTGCAGTTTTCTTCCACGATTATCTGGCGCTGATATTTGTCATTGCCTGGTTTGGGGTTTTCTGGTGGTTCAGCTACTCGTTCGTGCTGGAGGAGAGGGGAAGTAAGGTAGATGAGGGTTGATGAGGGTAGATTAAGGTTGATTAAGGTTGATTAAGGTAGATTAGGGGTTATTTTGCTTATTAAGGGGAATTATGATTTAGATGGATTGATTTGTAAGTAGGCAGTATAGTTAGAATTGTAAGAATAAAATAATGAAATTTAAAAGTGTTTTAGGTAGGGTTATCGAATTATCCGGTGAAAGAAAGAAGCATATTCGTTTACGGCATCCAGATGTTGGTTCTTACTTTCACTTTCTTGGCGATCTTTTAACAAATCCTGATGAGATTCGTCAAAGCCGATACGACAAGAATGTATTGTTATTCTATAATCGCTTGCAGAAAACCGTGGACTATCAGTCCACGGATGAATGCAACAAAGCGATTACATACTTCCGAAGGATTAAAAAATACAAACGATGAAGGTTTTCTGCGCTCTTCTAAACTTGAAGACAATACCAAGGGCTTTTAGCCCTTGGAAGTTTATAAATATTTTGCTAAAATTGGGCATGGTAAATACCTTGTTATTGTCATAAAGGTTAACGAAAGAAATTTTGTCTTGACAGTTTATTTAACATCAAAAATCAAAACGGGAGAAAGATATGAAATCAAAACTTAGTTATTTCTACGATAAAGAGGCCGATATTTTTTATTTTTCTTTTGGAAAACCTGACGTGGGTGATATTTCGGAAGAGATTGACGATGGGGTTGTAGCGCGGCTTGATCCCAAGACACAAAAAGTACGAGGATTTACAATTATTGATTTTGCGAAAAGAAGTAATAAAAAAGAAAATTTTGTCCCTCTTCCTCTCAAAGTTGAATTTTCATTGATTAGTTAGTTTTAAGAGCACTCTATGATTATCTGGCGCTGATATTTGTCATTGCCTGGTTTGGGGTTTTCTGGTGGTTCAGCTACTCTTTTGTCTTGGAAGAGACAAAAGAGTAGGGTTGATTAGGGTAGATTAAGGGATATTAAGGTAGATTAGGGTTTTGTTTTCGGCGAAGCGATTGTATTAAACGCATAAATAGATAATCGGTTTTTCCGCAAAGTTCCTTTAATTTATTAAATTGTTCATTGGTAATTAATTTATCATCTAAGCAATCTTCTACATCACCTGATAATTCCTTAAGGGATCCTTTAGAAATTTCCAGATAATTAAGATATTGTCCTAAAGATCTGCCGTAACCTTCCTGGATGTTTTGCTTAACACTTCTTGCCGCATCACGCATCTGAGAAATCCTGCGAATTTCAGATTTTGGAAATGTACGAGTAATTTCATAAACTAATTTCCTAAGTTCATAGGCATTTTTCAAACTATTAATTTCTTAAATCCAATTTCATTCATAGTTCTTTTATGCCCTAATAAACCATCATCAACCTTAATCTACCCTCATAAACCTTATCTTTATATACCGTTATTCACCTTTATTTTCCCTCATAAACCTTGCTTGCAAGCAGCTCCCCTTGTCTATCTTTCCCCGCTTTAACTCTTTCCAACAAGCAGGATCGAACTAAATCATTGTTATAAATCATGGCGTCGGGGCAGCCCTCGCAGGCATCCCAGCCGTCTTTGGTGAATTTAGGGGTGTTAATAATCAGGCTCATTTGAGCATTTAGTCTTTGGGTGACTGACGAAGGTTTACTGGCGAGATTTTTAAGATATGCAAGGATTATTTTTCTGATTGACTTTTCTTTTAAAAGTGCAAGTAAAGTTTTTACTTTTATATTTGTGCCGTTTTGATGGAAAGCAGTTTTGGAGTAAATCTGGTAGTCTTTATAAATTAGCTCGGCCGCATTACCGCTGAGGCCGCCAAGTATTCTTTTGTTATGGAAAATCATAGTGTGATATAGCCATGAATAGCTGTTTTTATTTATCGATCTTGGAAGGTAAGCGCAAGGGGGCGTTTTATAGATATTGTAAATTTGTGCTCGAATTTTTTCTGCCGAAACATATCTTTGTTTAAATAATCTTTCTTGGGGAAAGACATCCTGATATGTTGTGAAGATAAACAGGGAAATTATGTCTGAATTGTTTTTGTAAAAATCTAAAAGTTTAGGAAGCGATGAGAAATTTTGGCGAGTGACCATCGAAACAAAGATAAGGTTAACGTCTTTAATTTTGCGAAACATCTGGCAATAGTATTCTCTAAGTTTATAGAGGCTTTTTTTGTCTTTTGCGCGGTTTTGGTATTGACCAACATGGATTATTATTTCGGTTACCCCAAGACTCTTTAATTTCTCGAGCCTTTTTTCCGTTAAAAGGCAGCCGTTGGTCAGTATTCTTACGCCAAGCCTTTTTTTATGGGCGTAGGCGACGAGTTTGTCCAGGTGCGGGTAAAGCAGAGGTTCACCGCCGGCAATGGCGATTGTTTGGATTTTGCGGATTTTAATTAATGTATCGATCTGTTTTTCTTGCTCTTTTAAATCTTCGTTTTTTCTAGTCGGGTTGGGCTGGTCCAGTCCCCGGTAACAGCCGGGACAGGCAAGCTGGCAATAGGTTGTCGGTTCAATCCAGCCGGTGGGGTTGTCGTAAGTACTCCACGGGAGACGGTAGAGATTTTTAAGATTTAGCGAAGGAGCCTGCATCTGTGCTTAAAGATCGCGCTAACTTGTTTTTTGGCCAGAAGAGGGAAAAGATAGGCTTAAAATCGGTTTTGCCGATAAAGCTGGTAGTGACGTGCCAGATTGTCCACATCTGCCAGGCCCCTTCGCCAAAAAGATATTGAGTGCCAAATCTATGTGGTGATTTTAGAAAAAGGAGCAAAAGGCCGATAGTCGCAAGTTGGGTGATGCCGACATATAACCAAAAGGTTTTAGGTGATTTGTTAAAGGAAAAAAGGATATTTGAGAAATTGAATTTTAGTCTTTGGTCAATCTTTGGTTTTTGGGCAAGCCTTTTTGTATAGAAGACATACCAGGCGGCAAAATGGTAAAGGGCCAGGAAGGCTCGAGCATGGACCCCAGTCTCGAAGCTTTGCCTGCCAAGCCAGAAAAAGAACAAGCTTAATAGGCAGATAAAAAAGAGGCCAAAGCCAAGGGGCTTTGTGGAGGATTTTTGAAAAATAAGAAGAGGTATGGGCAGTAGGAGGGCGAGAGCGAAATAAGCGGGCATATTAATAACTGGACCGGATTGATAGTTAAATCCAAGAAGGATAAAGGCAAGAAGGGGAATCAGCAAAAGACCAAGTTGGGTTAAATTTGGCAAAGTCGCGGTCATTAGGCGATATCCGGATTTTGCCGATTCTTCGAGCATAAACTCATCTTTTAAGAGATGAGTTAGAAAGTAGCTGAAAAAAATGAGCTGGATTAAATAGTAAGAGTCCAAACTTTTAAGAAAAATTCCAAAGATAATGGCAATTATAGTAGCAATCAAAAAAGGAGAAACAGCTTTTTGGGGCTCTTTGGAAAAATAGCCCAAAGCAGCCAAGAAAAAATGAGGAATACCAAAAATGGCAATTGTCAGGCTGATGTTAGTAGATTGAAAAAATCGAGAGAAAATAAACCAGACTAGCAAAGAGGCAAAAATTGCAACTAAGGTGTTTTTGAAATATTCTTTGGGCACTTTGAAAAATTATAAACATAGTAACTTGCAAGTTCAAGACAACGGAAGTGTTTTACTGGTAAAATGGTGAATTAAACAAGTTCGCAAGTTAAAAAATTATGAAAAAGAAGGGGCTTATTTTTTATTTGCTTTTGGTTCTAGGGCTTGCGATTTTCTGGTTTGTTTCGCAAACCCCGAAAGTAGTACTTAAGAGTTTTTTATTGTCAACAGAAGTTATTCCCAATTTTCCTTTAAGGCCCTTGACTGTTTTCGGAAGTATTATTGAGCAGCAAGACGTTGAAATTGATACAAGCATTGGAAAAATAAAGGCAAATATATACAGACCAAATGACAACCGCAAACACCCCGGTATGATTTTAACCCTTGGGACGATTGTAACTAAAAGGGATGCACAGCTGGTTAAATTTTCGAGAGCTCTTTCAAAGCTTGGATTTGTAGTCTTAGCAGCCGATTTGCCGGATCTTACGGCAGGCTATGTTTTTACCCAGTCAGTTGATGCATCAGTAGACATTTTTAAATACCTTTACGATCAGCCTTTTGTTGATAAGGGTAAGATTGGGTTTACGGGGTTTTGCGGTGGTGCCTCAGTTGTACTTGTGGCAGCCGCCCAAGAAGAGGTAAATTCTCAAGTAAGTTTTGTCAATACGTTGTCCCCTTACTTTGATATGTATGATTTTACCCGTTCGGTTCTAACAGGAACCACAATAGATGAAGCAGGAAAACAAAAACTGTGGTCAGTTAATGCGGAAATGAAAAAAACTTTTATCTTGGGATACACTGCATATTTTTCCGACGAAAACATTAGAACCCTTTTACGGGAGGCAATACTTGAAGGGAAGGAAATTGATGAGGAAGCACTTTCAAAACTACCGCCAGAAGCTCAAAATTCTTATCGATTTTTAAAAAATGACAATCCGGCACAATTTAATCAACTTTGGGAAACCCTACCTCAAGATGCCAAAGATATTGTCTTTAAACTTTCCCCCTCCCACAACCTTACGAACCTAAAAGCCAAGGTTTTCATCTTAAATGATTTAAAAGACACTTTCGTTCCCCAGGAAGAATCGAAAAAACTTGCAGCGAATCTCGGACCAGACCAAAAATTATATTTTGAGATTGATTCCTTTGAGCATGTGCGGCCCGGGAAAAAACTTCCAAGGTTAGCAGCAGTTAAGCAGGCAGCCAATTTATATGGGTATATTTATAGTTTGTTATCAGAAATCTCCTAAAATATGAAAGAAGTTGAAATACCAAAAAAAATATGGGCGGTCTTAGATCCTGTTCTAATTAGGTCGACAGAGGCATACTTTCAGGCTGGTCCCGGCTACGGGTTTAAGACTGCAAGGGCGAGAATTTGGGCCCACAAGTTCATGACGTGCTGGCTTAAGGAAGAGCCAGCTCGTTTTTCAGAGTACGCCACCCGAATGCTTGAAGGTTTCGAATTTGAGATTAAAGGTACAGAACATATTGAACCGAAAGCGGGTATTTATGTGATCAACCACCCTTCTGATGGCCCAATGCGGGGAGCATGGATTTATTTTCTTCTCAATCACATAGTATGCCAAAAGTTAGGGCAGGATTCTGAACCTCGTTGGATCCACCGTGAAGAAACGGAATTACCCCTGTTGGGAATTGATGCACTTTCCGTGAAGAAAACCGTCATCGGTCCGACCGCCGCGTTGATTCGAAGGAGAATAGTTAGTAAATTATCCAAAACTACCGGTACTATTCTTTTTCCTCAAAAAAAAGAAGACACCCCAAAAGCGATGGTAGAGGTTGTTAAAACACTTACCAATGGAGGAAAAGTTGTGCTTTGTCCGGAGGGCCAAGATGCGCCAGTTTTAAGAAGAGGGATAAAAGCTGCTGGAGCTTTTTTGAGGTTTTTTACCAGTCAGGGGGTTCCAGTTTGGCCAGTAGGAATCTGGAAAGATGGTAATACTCTTGGTCTTAATTTCGGGTCAAATTTTTCGAACGAAATTCTATCAACCGTTGCTGCACAGCAAGCTTCTGATCTGGCCATGGTTGAGATTGCGAAATTTTTACCAGAAGAGAAAAGAGGGGTTTACAGGACGCTGGCAAAATCTTCTGAAGCTGTTAAAGTCGATTAATTTTTGCGATATCCGCAACTAATTGGCTTAACGGGTTTTTGCGGCGGGGCCTCGCGAGAGCGGTTTTGAGCCCGCTTCTCATCTAGGGTTTTTTGAAATTGTTTAAACTTTGCTTAATAAATTCTTCCTGTTGCGGATTTTTGCCGTATAAATTAGTTTTTTCGCGAGGATCGGAGTCTAAATTATAAAGCTCAAAACTGCCGTCAAAGTTTTCAATAAGTTTCCAGTTTGAAATGCGGGCCATCGATTTTTTGGCCAAAGAAATTTTTTCGTTCCGGACTTTTGGATTAAGGCCGAAATCACCGGTTTTGATAAAATTTTCGTAGGCCGTAAGGATTCCTGTCAAAACCGCTTCTTTATCAACTGCGATTTGAGAGAAAACCGGCCTTTCTTCTTCGTTAAACAACGATTTCCCTTCGAAAGCCTGATTTTGGGGTATTTGGGCAAGTTCAAGGATGGTGGGAGCCAGATCGAGTAAAGCAACAGGCCGGGTGATTCTTTGGGCGGGGATGTTGGGAGCCTTTATTATTAAAGGAATCCTCACTAGTTCGTCATAGAGTGTATCCAGATGCATTCCCCAGATTCCCCGTTCTCCAAATTCTTCCCCATGGTCGGCTGTAATAATAATTATGGTTTTTTCCGAAAGACTTAATCTATCCAGCTCTTTGAGAATGTTGCCAATAAGATCATCCGTGTAGGCAATTTCGGCATCATAACGGTCGACCATTTGCTGCTTTTGCTCTTCTGTCAGATCGATTCGGCCCAAGTTGTAATATACGATTGTTTTAATATCATCAAAATCAGCAGGATTTTGGTAATCTTTAGAAAACTTTTTGTTCCATATGTCAGGGGCTTTATAGGGGTCGTGGACCTCGAACGGTCTTATAAAGAGAAAAAAACTTTTATCTTTATTCTTATCTAAATATTGACTTGTTTCTGTTTGGATTTGCGCGGCATCCTCCCAGTCTTTTATCTCTATAAACTCGTCAAAGCCCTGGCCAAAACCGAACTGCTTGTTGAAAAATTGGCCGCCCTCGATTGCCGCAGTCGTGTAACCGTTTTCTTTGAGGACTTCGGTAAGAGTTAGGTGATTTTCGGAAAGCAAGTCAGTCGCCACTTCCACATTCAGCTGATGAGGATATTTTGAGGTGATCATGGAGGCAAAAGAGGGCAGAGTCCAGTTTGACTGGGAATAAGCATTTTCGAAAACCAGCGAATCTTTGGCTAGGCTGTCGATACTTTGGCTTGTAGCTCTTAGGTAGCCATAGGTACCCAAGTGATCTTGGCGGAGAGTATCGATGCCAATGATGATAACGTTACAATCTTGACAGGCGATACTGGAAACTGATGTGGACTCTTTTTGACTTTTTCTATTGGTTTTAAATATTGCAAAGACCAATACGGAAAATATTAAGAGCAGGGAAAAACCCAAGATAAGCTTTTTCACTTTGCGTCGAATTATATAACAAATAATATTTCGTTGACGCAAGTGGTATTTGCTGATATCTTTTTGGTGTGTCAAAAAAGAAAAAGCTTTTGGTTGTCCTTTTGGCGATAATTTTTGTTTTTTTGATATTTTTAATTTTTTTACTCTATTTTCTGAAAAACCCCCCGACTCGAAAAGTTACGCAAGAAGTGACACCAACACCGGTGGCATCACCGGGGGTACTAGCTGAGGCTGCAAGCGGGGTTCAACCAAATGCTCCCGGCACGGGTAACAGTCCAAGTCCGGAAGCAACCGCATCGGCTTCTCCAACGAGTGTTTCCAGTCAGCAAACATCTGCTGAAACTGCAAGCCTGCCTCAATCGCCTGGCGGTGCCGGTTATAATCCTGTCTTTAGCATGTCAGTAACCGATTCAAGTGCAGGAGCTGCAAGTGAGGTGCTTTTGACAGTAACTAATCCCAGGGGCAGTAAAAAAACAGTGACGCAAATCTATTCGATTCCTGCAGGCTGGCAGGTTGCTTCCTCGCAAGCGCTTGCAGAAGGTTTGCAAATCGGGGAAGGTGATTTTGGGGTAACACTGCCGGTGCTTGGTACACTTTCCGTACCTTTTACTTTAAAAAGTTCCCAGGTTAATTTAGGTGCCCATAAACTGCAGATAGTCGTTGATTTTCCCGGTCCACTGCCTTTCAACGTGAGCCTTTTTATGGATGGCGATAACGGTACGGGTCATACTATTAGGATTGACCGACCCGCAAACGCCAATGCCAATATCGGCCCGCCAACCGTTTTAAATGTGCGGTGGTTTTCAAATGTCTTAGCGAACCCTATTGATAAAGGCTCTAAGGCGTGGACAGCGGAGTTTAGATCGATAAACGGGGAGATAGTTACCCGTAATTCACAGGTAACCATCAAGTGATTCTAGACTTGACAAATCGACCTTGACTAAATTATAGTGACCACCACTCGTAGCAAGATGAAATTTGTAGCGCGATTATTTCCTCTGCTCTTATCTCTCTCCTTAGTTGTATTACCATTCCTAGTTAATCCGAGTCTTGCAAATGCTGCGACTTTCAACCCAAGTTTCGGAGTAACACTTTCTGATAGTACGCCCGGAAACAGCTCTAATGTGGAATTTAGAGTTACAAACCCTAGCGAAAGCGAGATTGTTTCGAATTTTAATTTCCAAATTCCAGCGGGTTGGCAACTGAACGGGGGGTCATCGTTTGCAGAAAACGATCAGCTGGGAAGCGGCTCTTTTACTGCGGTCTTTGGCGGCAATGAGCTAACTTTTCCTTTTGTAATAAAGAATAAAACCGATTTACAAGGCCACAAATTGCATATTTTGGCAGATTTTAGCCCTGTGCCTATAACCGTTAATGTTTTTATTGACGGCGATAATGCAAGCGGTCACTCATTTTCGGTTACTCCGCCGGGCGGCAACGATTTGCCCTCGGAATTAGTTTTTACATTATTTGGACAATCATCGGGAGGTGTTCCTTTTGTGGTTAATCCAAATGTCCAGGGTGATTATGTCTGGACGGCAAATTTCACGTCTACTTCTGGTGCCAATGTTTCCAGATCGCAAACTCTTTCAATACCTGGAACAGTAACGCCGGTAGGAGACGACGTTGCAGTGACTCTTTCTGACGGATCGTCTGTGACTTTTGATTCTGTAACTGGGGAGGGGGTTACTACTATTTCCACCTCTGAAACAGCGCCGCCCGAAGGAACGGGACAATTCCAGTTAGGAGGGCTTTATTACGACTTTGATACGACCGCGACATTTTCCTGCCCGTGTACAGTAACCATTCCCTATGACCCCGACCTTGTTTCCGATCCGCGAATTTATCATCAGGAAGTAGGAGTTTGGGTTGATGTGACTACTAATGTTGATACGGTTAATCATCTGGTTACTGGGGTAGTTTCTTCGTTTTCTTTCTTCGCGCCGGGACAGGCTAATTTCGGATTGGAATTTTTGGATCCGGTAGCCGCACTGATGAAAAAGTCTAACCCTATAGAGTTGAATAAAAACCAAACTTTGCCGGTACAATTTACACTGGCCGATGCCGATGGGAATTTTGTGACAAATTCCGATGTTTCAATTCAAGTGGTTAACGCATCCGACAACATTTTGATTACGCAAATACCTGCAGAGATTAAAAATGAACGCTATAAAGCTAATCTTGATCTTAAATCACTTAATCTGGCGGTAGGCGATTACAAAATCAGGGTTAAAGTAGGCAACACTATTTATTCTCCCTATCCGCTTTTCACCATCAAGTAACTTAGGTCTTATCTCAGACCTGTTAGCAGATTAAAGTAGAAATACTCGGTTGAAATGGCAACAAGGAGCGGGTAATAAAGAACAAAAACTGCAATTGCTACTAATAAATAAATTATAAAGACTAATTTTATTCTTTTTCTTACAATATCCAAGAAGTAACTAAGCAAAATTATCAGTGAGGGAAGTCCAAACAAAAGGTAATAGGGAGGGTAGGTTAACGGTTTATAAAATGAACTCGCCAGGTATGGAAAATAGGCAGAGGATGCGGTAAACAGTAAAAATGTAAGTCTTGAGTCTTTTGATTTGAAAGCCAAGATAGTTCCAATGATAAAGGTAGCTATAGCCGGGTAGAAAATTGCCGGGTTGAAGATAAACAATACAACCTGTTTTTTACCATCAATATCCATTTCAAAATAGGGAATTTTAGGATCTTTTAGCCAAGTTGCCGGATATAGGATAAATTCATTAAATTCCGGGAGTCTTTTTGCATATTCGCTTTTTTCAAACGCTCGGTAATAGTTTTGGGGCCAATAACGAGTATGGTAATTGGTGGCGTCTTTATGAAGTTTGAGAAACGATTGAAAATTTTCGATTTTTAAAATAGCTGCAAAGCCAACAACGTAAATTGCCATTGCAATCAGAGAAATGGTAGAAGTCGAGGTTATTTTTTTTAGTAAATTTGTCTTGGCAAATAGCATTATTGATAAAAGACTAGAAAAAAGCATCAAAAACGCCTGAGGTTTTATGATGACTGCCAGACCAAAGAAGATACCGCAAAGGATATATGCAAGCGGCCGCGGATGTGCTATTGCCTTCCAGGCAAAAATCAGGGCCAATAGGACAAATGTGACTACAATTGCTTCGGGATCCGCCGATCTTGAGTGAACGAAAGTAGCTGTTTCGAAAGTAAAAAGAAGGCTGGCAACTGCGGCAAGCCATTTGTTTTTGAAGATTGATTTTGCCAAAAAATACACAAGAACCGCCGAGACACTAGTAAAAACAGCCGGCAGGATTCTCCAACCGAAAGGATTGTCACCCAAAATTTTTATGGAGTATGCGAAAAATAATTTTCCAAGAGGGGAAGGCGGTGTAATAGGTTTAGTATCACCAAGTCCGCTTAAAATATCTCTTACTGCAGGCAGGATATAATATTTTTCGTTTAAAAAAGAGACAGGGGGCTGGTCAATTCTAAAGACTCTTAGTAATATGTTGAAAATGGCAAGTGACAACAAAAAAAGCGTTTCTAGTGTTGTTTTATATTTCATTTTTTAATTTATTAACTGTTTCTTCTATTTGTTGTCTATCTGCTGTGCCTGGGGTTAAATTAAGATATTTTTGCAAATGGAAGTAGGCCTTTTTCTTATCCTGGAAATTTTCAAGATATAGTTTACCAAGCCGTTTGTGGGATTGGGGAAAATCGGGTGAATTTTTTAATACGTTTTCGTCCCACCTTATAACTTCGTTGTAGTTTGCGAGCCTGTAATACTCTTCTGCTATAAGGTAAGCAGTCAAAGCATTGGGATATAAATTGTACGAATTTTCAAGAACCTGCAGGGCTTTTTGCCCCTCACCGTTTTCGGCGAGCGTAGCACCCAGGAAGGTTTGTAAATCAGAATAGTTGTAAATTAGAGCCTGAGTTCTGCGGTCATTCGGTAAATTTTTAACATGTCTTGTGTTTATCTCTTCCCAAAACAGAAGCTGTTCCTCTAATTTTTCCAATTTAAACTTGTTTTCCGGGGTAGACAGCTTAACTGCCAGAAAATGCGGCAAATATGAACAACCATTGTCGTTTTGCGGAAAGGAGTTTATATACCATTTATCCGTAAATGAAAGCTGATAGGGTACAACTTTATCGCAAATAATTTTTCCGCCTTCCGATAGTTTTAATCCGGTCGTGATTTCCTGCCAAGGAAGTGAAAAGTTCGGATACTTTTGCTGTAGGTTTTTCTTGTGCCAGTCGGAAGGCAGAGTCGTAAAATTGATGACTTTTAAATCGGGCCTTTGGTTTTCAACACCCTGCAAATAGAGGGAAATCATAAAAACATCGTCGTGGGAAACAAAGATATTTGAATCTTTTGGCAATAAACTAAACAGTTTACGGCCGTAATCCTCATACAAAAAATTATTGCGCTGATTAACTTTATTAAAATTAAGAATAAGCGGCAATAAGAAAAGCAGGATTACAAATTTGTTTAGTTTAAAGGTATGGCGGATATTTAGCCTGTATATTGCGTAAATAGAAACGCTAAGAAACAGGATGAGAGAGATAGAGGAGGCTAGGAAAAACCTCTCTATTACCCCAATTTGTACCGGATTAGTCTGAGATCTGCTGATAAGAATAAAGACTGGCCCGGTAGTAAAAAATACTACTAATAAGAAAATAAAAGTCCTTTTTAGGCGCCAGAGAAGCACAGTTCCCACTACCATTAAAACTGCAGCTGCCCATGAGAAATAGTCTTTAAGTGAGTCTAGATATATGAGCAATAGTTTTAGGTTAAAAAATTCCCCGCGTCCAAGTTTGCTTAACGTAAACGTTCCGTAATCCTTTCTTAGGATATGGTGCAGAAACCTTTCTACCGTATCCGGATCGCCCCAGTTAAGAATAGGGTCAGCTGAGGCACGGATAGGCAGATAGAGGTAGGGGAGCAAGCCAAGAATGATGAATAGTGAATTAAGAATGAGGAATTTGGGCTGAAGGAGTAGTTTAGGATTGGTGGCAAAGATCAAGAAGAGTAGTGCAGGGGCAAGAAGGACGATAGTGTGATGGTTGGTCAGGGCAAGAGCAAAGACAAATGAGAGAAGGTAAAAGAGTTTTTTGTTTTGCGGTTTCTCAAAGATGTGTAAGGAGATAAGAACAATTAAGGCTACAAAAAGGTTGTTTAAGGAGAAGACTTCGGCAACTAAAGAATAGAGCCAGAAGAGGTAGGAGAAAGCAAGGATTAAGGAAGCAGAAGCAGAGGCCAGCCTGTTTCCGGTTAGCTTGAGACAGGCAAGATAGATGACAACCACAGTCAAAGATGAGGTGACAGCGGAGAAGAGATTTACCTTGAATGCAATATTGCCAAAGGGAAGATAGGTAAACAAATGGGCAAGCATGGTGTAAAGAGGGTATCCCGGAGGATGGGCAACACCCAAGGTCTTGGCAACCGCAATGAACTCACCACTGTCGCCATAGTAGACAGAGCGCGAGAGTGTCAGGATATAGACTGTGAGGGTGAAGGAGAAGAGTAAGAGAAGGAAGATAATATCGATTAATTTTTTACTTTTAGCGCTCTCCATTTGTTTTTAGTTTATCTTTAACAAGAAGAAATAATAGGATCAAAATTAAGAAAATAACACTTGTCAAGCTGATTATTGCTCCAGTTATAAAACTTTTGGGTTTAAAGACGAATTCAACTTTATGTTCTCCTTTTTCTAAAATAATTGCCCTTTGGTTGATATTAGCCGCTAAAATTTCGGTTTCCCGGCCGTCAACATAAGCTTTCCAGCCCGGATAATAGGAATCGGAAAGTACCAGAATGCCGTCCTCTTTCATGTCTGTTTCGATTTCTACAGTTTGATTTCGATAATTCGTGATTTTTGCCTGCGAAGTTGCTTCCTTAAATTTCCGATTTCCCAAATTTTTTTCCAGAATCACGGTATTGGGTTTTAATTTTTGTGAGGTTAAAAATTTTAGAGTATCCGTTACTAGCGGTATAACTTGGTAGTTATTAACAACGTAAACTCTTGGAAAAACGCTATTGTTTTGATAAACGTAATATTCCGGTTGCGTATTCGTTCTATATACAAGCTCGATATCTTCTGCGGCAATTTTAAAAGGGGATATAAAATATTTTACATTTTGAATGTTAAGTAAATTTCTTAAAGGGTCAATATTTATGATTTTATCTTCTGAAATGCCAGTAAATTGCTGAATAGCACCAGATAGAATAAAGTCTCTTTTGAATGTGACTGGTGAGTAGGAATCGACTTGATTTATGTCAAAGACTACATTCCAATTGGGGTCAAGCGCCTGTCGAAAAATCGAATATTTTTCCTCGGCCTTTAACCATCCCTTATCCAAAAATTGTTCATTGTGGACAATGTGATTACCTAAAGTTATTATGCGGAAAGTGGAGGTGTCTCCTTGGAGAAATTGAGCAGTTTCCGGCGGCGCGAGCCATTTTTGGGTATTTGCCCGCAGGTGATAATCTTTGGCAAAAATAAGAATATTGGCAACGGCGACAGTTAATATAAAGCCGGCAATTATGGTTTTTGCAAATGTTTTTTTAATCTTTGATTCTATGGTTTTAAATAGGATCTCAAGTCCTATCGCGCTCAAAACGGTTAAGCTGAAGGCGAAGAATACAATCCATCTTGAGGGAACTCGGAAAAATGAGAGTGGTGGAATTTTATAGAGTAGAATGGCAGGCGAGTTTTTACCAAGCATCAAAAGTAGTGAAAGAACGAACAAAATTGTAAAAATTAGAATAATTTTGCTTTTTGTTAAACCTTTTAAAATCGCAAAAAAAGCAAAAATTATGGGCAGTATGCCCACAAAGCCTGTACTTTCCCAAAAAATGCCCCAGTTTTGGGAAAATCTTGGATAAGAGCCGACCCTTGGATCTCCCAATAAATATGGCCAGATAAATGTAATTAGATGTTTAAACTGATAAGGAAACCTTTTTATCTCCTCGAAATCAACTCCGCCTTTGCGGTTTGATATTTGTGTTAATTCCCAGCTTGGCAAAAGTTGAATTGCGGATAAAGCAAAGCTTCCTATCACCGCGGCGCAAATTCCCAAGAGCAATCCCCACTTCCGTGTTCCGGCCTCGCTGATGTAGAAGATTCTAAAAATACTGTAGGTAAAGATAAAAATAAGCGAATAAAGAACTATTTGGTAAAACCCTGCCAAGATCTGCAATCCAAAAACGATCGATAGTAATGGCAGAAGAAATACTTTTTTCTTCTGAATAAAAACTTCTACCAAATACAATCCAAGGGGAAGGAAAGAAAGCGTCTGGACAACCACGAAGTGGCTGATCTGCGTAACAAAAAACCCTGAATAAGAAAAAGTTATCGCAGCAAAAAGAGAAGGAATCCTTGATAAGCCGATGCTTCTTAAAAATAAATAGGTAAATATGCCGGCAATCAGGAAGCTAAGTGCTAAAGATATATTGAATGCCAAAGGCATAGGGACTGATGAAAATATGATTAAGTTGATAGGGTTAAAATTTCCGGTAATTGTGCCCAATTGAGGGAAACCACCGGCGATATAAGGATTCCATAATGGCAGTTGTTTGCTTTTTAGAGCTTCTGATAAGAAAAATTTAGCCGGATATTCGGCATCCAGGATATCGTTTCCGCCAAAATCGGGCGTGACGAAAATCTCATTCCCGGTCAATGTTTTGCCAAAAAAAATTATAGTGATGATAATTAACGCAAAGATTGGAAAAATTTTTAAAATTAACTTCATAATTCTTGCTCAATTTGCCTGATGAGGTTTTCGATTTCTCTCCGCTCTTCTTCATTTGGCGCCAGCTTAAGATACTTTTTAAAATAATAAAGGGTTTTTTTCTTATCGTTTTTTTCGTTTAAATACAAAAGCCCCAGATCTTTGTAGGGTGTTGAAAGCCACGGATCTGCTTTAATTGCTTTCTCATACCACAGCTGAGCTTCATCAAAATTTTTTTGATCACGATAGATTTGGGCAGCTAGAAGGGGAGCCGAGCCGTTATCTTGGGAGATTTTAGATGCTCCGATATAGGCTTTCAGTGTTGTATCATTTTCTCCAAATAATCCCAAGAGTGCGCCCAGAAAAGTTTCTGCCTGGGCATAGCTATCCAGAAGTGTTCTTGTTTTGTAATCGTGGACTCTTTGGGGAAACTTTTGCTCGAGAGGCTGCCAAAACCTTTGGTACTCGGCAATCAATGCTTCTTTGGTCAACCTGTTTTGCGGCGAGTCTAACCTAACAACCGGGCCTTGCATGTGATAAGAGCAATTGTTGTTGGCGATAGGGTTAAAAAAATCTGTTTTGTTTTCAATAAATGTCGGCTGGTTTGGGACAACTTCTTTGCAAATTATATCGACGGCTTCTCTAGCGGAAAGTTTAAAAGGCTGAAATTTATCATAAGGATAAGGGAATGAAGGAAAACGTTGTTGAAGGTTTTCCTTGTACCATTTGTCGGGAATGAAATTAAAATTTACCGCTAAAACATCTGTTCTTTTATTCAAGGCAACCTGCATATATCTCGAAATCATTCCGCCTTTATCGCCAAAAGTGATAAGCAGTGAGTTTGGTGGTAATTGGGCAAACATTAGTTCGCCGAATTCTTCGTATAAATAATTGCGTTTTTGATTTACTTTGGAGAAATTTAAAAATAATAAGGCAATCGGTACAAGAATGAATAAAAGGTAAACAATATAAATATATTTTGAAAAGAGAAATTTTGTTGCAAATTTGTGAACTGAAGCAGAGGCCGCAATCGGGATTAAGATTAAAGAGGCAATAAAAAATCTTTCCAAGCCTCCTCTTATAAGAATATTGTCCATGGGTGTTTTAGAGACAAATACGAAAACCGGTCCTAAAAAAAAGAAACAGAGTAATAGAAAAAAGAATATCCTTGTAGCTTTTTTGTACAAGAATAGTATGCCTAATATTACCAGAAGGAATGTTGCTCCCAGAAAATCCTTAAAAAGAGAGAGAAAGTAATAATTTACCGGTGCAATCAGAAACGGTTTATTACCGATTGAAGCACTTAGGGAGAAGGTACCAAAATCTTTTCGCAGAATTACGTGCAGAAACCTTTCTACCGTATCCGGATCGCCCCAGTTAAGAATAGGGTCAGCT
>CAZLVB010000003.1:55222-56604 GCA_964562855.1 uncultured Gammaproteobacteria bacterium
ACAGAGCGCGAGAGTGTCAGGATATAGACTGTGAGGGTGAAGGAGAAGAGTAAGACGGGAATTATCAGACCTAATATCCTAGACTTGGGCATAAATGTTTTTTGCAGGCTGAAAAATCGAGGCGTCAGGTGACTATAATAACAATACTAAAACGAAATGCGATTTTCTAGGAGTTGATAATAAATGTTTCCGGCTCAAACTTCACTTATTCCCATTACAGTGGCTATTACAAAATATGTGGCGGCGCGTGGATTTGGCGGAAACTATCCCTTTTGGTATTTGGGGACTACACCAATTAAATATTTGACGGGGCCAATAGTGCCGTCAGCTCTCTTTGGACTAAAAAGTCTTTTTCAATCCACTGACTATTTTTCTTTAGCGATAGCGTTAGTTTTTGCAAGCCAGTTGATTTGGGCGGCGGGATGGTTTGTTTTTGTTAAATTTTTGTCGGGCAGCAGCAAACTAGGACTTGTGGTTGCCGTGCTGGTACTACTTTCTCCTTTGGATCTGGTTCTTTCTTTGGGCTTAGGTGAAACGTCTGCAATTCTGGCAGCGTCTTTTACCCCGTGGGTCTTACTGACTTTTGTAAGATTTTCCAATTTCCCCGACTTCGCCAAGGCTTCGCCGGGCGAGCAATTTCCAATTTCCAATTTTTGATTATTGGATTTGGAGTTTGGGATTTGGAGTTTGGTCATTATTTCCCGGTGTGGCCCAATATCGCTAGCTACAACCCGACAACCGCAAGCCAAGGCCTCCAAAATAGGTAGGTCGAACCCCTCAAAGAGGCTAGGAGCCGCGCAAAGTGCTGCACCCGAGTACATTGCCGGCAAATCGGCCCGATCAACATAATTTAAAAACATAACCCTCTTTGCAATCCCCAATTTTTCAGGCAATGCCAAAATTTCCTGATAATCCCAGCCAAGTTTGCCAGCGATGACAAGTGATAAGTGATTAGTGATAAGTGGTAAGTCTTTAACCTTGCGGGTGACGGGGGCGGAGGGCGTCCCGTCGAGCGCCCGCAGACCAACAGTTTCCATCTGATCAGGGTCCGAGCTGGCAGTGGTCGAGGACGTCGGACGGGACGAGCCCCCGACAGGACCCGCCTTAAGGGCTCGCGCAAATGCGCGAATCAGCATTTGCAAATTCTTCCTCGGCTGCACCGTGCCCACAAATAAAATATATGGACCTCGAATTTTGTACTTGGACTTTACTCTTTCCACTTTTGACTTTGACTGGTGTGTAAAAAACGCCGTATCAACCCCCTCAGGCACCACAAAGACCTTTTTGGCCTCAACCCCATATCTTTTCAGCAAATCGCGCTTTGTGCCTCTAGAAACCGCAATTAAAGCGTCTGAATAAGCTGCCGCAAATCTTGAAGCCCA
>CAZLVB010000004.1:0-55775 GCA_964562855.1 uncultured Gammaproteobacteria bacterium
ATTGCCGAAATCGCAACCCCGGTGCTAATATATTTAGAAATACACAATTGACATTATGACAAATTTGTCATAAAATTATGGAGTTAATAGTTGATAAGCGCGTACAAGCGATTGTAGATAATCTAAGTGAGTTAGAACAGGGAAGAATTTTAGGATATCTTGACCTATTTACAGAGAAGAAATTTAGTCTTCCGGCCAAATATCTAAAAAAGCTTGATAGTAATTTATGGGAGCTGAGGCCTGGGAATATTCGACTACTAATTGGAAAGACAAGTGTTGGAATGATAGTTGTGAACGTCTTTAAGAAGAAAAGTCAAAAGACTCCGAAAAATGAATTAAATACTGCAAAGAAGCGGCTTATGGAGTACAAATGATGAAGAAACCACCCTATATCACGCACGAACAATTTAGAAAAAGACTTCTCGCAAAACCAGGAGTCAGAAGGGCATATGAGGAGCTTCAGCCAGAATTTGCAATTGTCAGGGCAATTGTAGAGGCTCGGGCTAAAAAAAATATTTCGCAAGAGGAATTGGCCAAAAGAATGGGGACAGGACAAGCGGTTATTTCCAGACTTGAAGGTGCAAATGCCAGCCCTTCGCTTTCGCTAATAAAGAGACTGGCAAACGCCCTTAACCTCAAAGTAGAGCTACGGTTTACACCTAAAAATTAGCTCACAAAAAAAGTAAAACAAAAATTCTTCTCGGCAGCCTAAGCAAAACCAAGCCGGAAAAATTGCCGAAATCCTTATCCCGGTGATATTATTTAAATCCTGACTAAACCTGACTTACGAAATCATAAAAAGCCTAACCTTGACAAAAAGTAACTTATAAGTTACCATATGAGCAAGAATATATTTATGGATAAGAACGCCGAAAAGGAATTAAGAGCCTTCGGCGAAGAGGTACAGCTAGAGTTTGAGGCATATTTTAAAATCTTAGAACTCGAGGGCAAACTTGGTTTTCCGCAAGCCAGGAAAATCACAAGAGATATATTTGAAATTAGAATCAAACTAAAAGGAGAATATCGAGGTTTTTATGCGTATATTGGCAAGCAAGATATTGTAATTTTGCATTTCTTTCGAAAAAAGACGCAGAAAACACCACTTAAAGATTTAGACTTGGCTCAAAGGAGGTTAAGAATTTATGAATCGTAAAATTAACCAGGCTGTCAAAAGAGGAGAACTTATTGCCTATGCTGAGCTTTTTGCAAAGTATCCCAAAAAACGCCAGCAAGAGATTCTGGAACGGGCAAGATACTTGAAAGCGGCAATGGAACTTAAAAAATTAAGAAAACTGCTCAAGATTTCCCAAAACGAGCTTGCCCGCAAAATGAAAGTAAAAAGAGAGTTCATCACCAGAATTGAAAGCGGAGAGCAAAATATAACTCTAGAAACTTTAAATAGAATAGCCGAGGCAACAGGCAAAGAGTTCGAATTCCGTTTTAAATAATTGCTTTTCAATCCCCGAATTATCGACCCTGTTGGATAAATAGAAACACAATTAAGCTCTGATTGCCGAAATACTTATTGCGGTGATATTATTTTTCTAGTTCTAAAACTATGAAAATTTTTTACACCAAACATGCCGAAGACAAACTTAAAAGAAGGGATATCAAAAGTTTTAAGATTACTAAAAAATTAATTGATGCGATATTATCAAAATCGCAGCATGAATCAAGAACAAAATACGGGGATTATTCTATGTCGGAAAGCGTTGACGATAGGCATGATGTGAGAATAGTTTATGATATAATTGGCAAAGATTTGAAAGTTATAACTTTTCATATATCAAGGAAGGGGCGATATAAATGAAGATCAAATATTACAAGAATGACGACATTTTGGTACTGAAATTTTCAAGTGAAGACGTTGATGACTCTTTCGAAATAGAAAATGCTATACTGGAAGTTGATAGCAAAAATAATCCCGTAAACTTGGAGATTTTGCATGCTTCCAAGTTTTTTAACATAGCTTCAAAAGAATTGCCTCGCGAAGTTAAACAGAAATTCTTCTCAGCAGCCTAAGCAAAACCAAGCCGGAAAAAGATTGCCGAAATCCTTATCCCGGTGCTATTATTCGAGCGAAAGCGAGAATAACATCGACGAAGTTGTTATTATTAAGCCCATAAAATGACTGCAAGAGACGATATTTTGTCATACCGTGAAATGTGTGATGCAGAAAATGTGCAAACGTTACAACGAGGAATGAACTTTCGATTAGATCCTCGATATTCTGTAATTCTTATGTCTCAAAGAACAAATGCTCCTTATAAAGACAAGATTTATGAAGATGGAACTACAATTGAATACGAAGGACATGACGTGCCCAAAAAAGGCTACATGCATAATCCTAAACAAGAGGATCAACCCGAAACGCTTCCTTCTGGAAAGTTAACCCAGAACGGGTTATTTGTTAAGACTATAAATGAATTTAAAAGTGGAGAAAGAGAGGCGGAGCTGGTAAAAGTTTATGAAAAAATTTTGCCAGGCGTCTGGTCGCTAAAAGGAATTTTTGAACTAGTTAATTACAAAGTGGTGAATGATGGCAGAAGAAATGTTTTTAGATACATTTTGAAACTAACGAATGTCGAAACTTTAGAGGGAAAAAAGCCAGAGAATATTGAAATTGCTCACAATAGAATAATTCCTTCCGAAGTAAAAAAAGAGGTCTGGAAAAGAGATAATGGTCAATGTGTGCTATGTAATTCAAAACAAAACCTGCACTTTGACCACGACCTTCCATTTTCAAAAGGAGGAACAAGCTTGACGGTAAAAAATGTAAGATTGTTATGCATGAAACATAATTTGCAAAAATCGGCAAAAATTGAATAGATGAATATAAAAAAACTTCAAAAGCGAGTAGTTGATTTTAGAAATAAGCGGGGTTGGAAACAATTTCACAGACCAAAAGATATGGCCCTTTCTTTAACCTTGGAAGCAGCGGAGGTTTTGGAACATTTCCAGTGGAAAGACGAAAAAGAAATTGAACAATATCTCGAAAAAGCAAAGAATAAAAAGGCACTAGCAGAAGAAATTTGCGACGTTCTGTTTTGGATTTTAACGATGGCCCACGATTTAAAAATCGATATCCCAAAATCATTTGAGCAAAAGATGAAAAAGAACGAGAGACGTTATCCAGTTGCCAAGGTCAAAGGCAAAAGCAAAAAATATAATCAGTACTACTAGAATAAAATAAGAAAGTCATGAAAAAATCCCTTACCATTCATGATTTACCAAAGGAAGAGCGACCGCGTGAAAGGTTAGAGAAATATGGAGTAGAAAATCTGTCAGCTCAAGAATTGATAGCTTTGATTTTGGGACGAGGTGTAAGAGGTGAATCAGTTATGATTACTGCGCAAAAACTACTTTCAAAATTCGGTTTACAAGGACTTAAGGAAGCCTCGCTTGAAGATTTAAAAGAAATTAAAGGCTTAGGCAATGCAAAGTCCGCACAAATAACTGCATGTGTCGAGATAGCAAGACGTATCAACGACTATGAACTTTCGCAAGCAACTAAAGTCCAAGGTATGAAGGCTCTTTCTCCGCAAGATGTATATATGCTGTTGAAACCAAAAATTAAGAATTTGACCAAAGAGCACTTTTTAACACTTTCATTTGATATCCGAAATCATCTTTTGGGTGTAGACACAATTTCAATTGGTACCCTTACGGATAATCTGGTCCATCCACGCGAAACTTTTGAAGCGGCTATTCGGCGACACGCAGCCAAAATTATAATAGCTCACAATCACCCTTCCGGAGACTCATCCCCCAGTAGCGAAGATGATCAGGTTACAAAGCAGATCATTGAAGCGGGGCAAATTTTGAGTATTATGGTAATTGATCATGTCATCCTTTCAAGAAATGGATACTACAGCTATGCAAGTGCGAAACCTAACTTGTTTAAAAAAATGAGTGATATAAAACTCTCGCGATAAAATATATCAATTCATGGATTTCAATTCAGTACTAAAAACAAAAAGTTTTTTAAGATTTACAGGCCCCCCGGAACATTGGTTAACAGCTGTGAAATTTATGACTTGGGGACTTGAAGCAGATTTAAGAGATCGATGGTTAAGGATTAGACCAGGAGATATATTTTTTGTTCATAGCACTCAAAATTCGGCTTTTAAAAATGCGAAATCAGGTATTATAGGACTGGGTGTCGTGGGACCAGGTTTTTCTGAAAAAAAGAATCCCTTATGGTTTTATGAAACAACAAAAAATATTAACCGATGGCCGCTCCTTGTACCCCTATCAGAAGTTTACCTCTTTAGCGAGTTGCCATCCCCGAACACCTGGGAAAATCCTTCACAGCATAATATTGCCGGAACGGAAAGATTGATAGATAAGTTACTTGCAAATTATATTCCCCTAAGGCAAATTCCGGGATTTCCTCAAATGGGTAGTTTTTCATCAGTTAAGCCCGAAGTCGCCAACAGAATACTTTTTGATAAAAAACCACTTTATCTCTATTCTGGTTATGAAGAATTGGGCGTAGCGCCTGGAAAGCCAGTGGTACAAATAAAAACTGAAGACGTAGATAGACAATTAGACGAAATAAAAAGTGCAACTGAAGCTTTGCGCTATGCAGATACTTTAAAGATTTTTGATAGTGTTAGGGCACGAATCATCAAGGAACCCACATCTCAATACACTAGGGATAATGAAATTCTTGACCGTGCCAATTCAGTTCACGCTTCAATTTTACAACAGCTTATCGATCTATTTCGGAAACATGGGTATGATACAAGGTCTAGTCGTACTGTTGATCTTTTCGCACACAACGAAAAGAATGCGTTTCTCTTTGAAGTTAAAAGTACAGAAAGTAGAAACTTTCGTACTCAAGCAAGAAAAGGTATTGCCCAACTTTTTGAATACGAATATTTTGATGTCCAGAAATTTTCGCAAGATAATAATTTAACATTTGAAGATAAGTATAAGTTAATTATTCCGTCGCAAACCCCTAAGGATACCCGTTATGTGGACTTTATTAATAGTTTGAAGATAGGTGTTGCGCTGGTGAGCGAGAATAGTCTGAAGCCAGTTGGAGAAGACCTAGGCTTTTCTAAAATTTAATTTTTGCGAATGAAAAGGGAATTGGAAAGATAAACCATCCATTTTATAAACTCTACTGCCTTACTCCGGAAGAAATTAAAATTGTGGAGGAAAAAAGTTACAAAAAGCTTTTAATATAAACATTACGGGTTAGTATACCCACTTTTTTTGTAGGAATATACTATTCTGCTTGTGTAATCTCCTCCACCGCTTCCGCCATCACAACCTAGACCAAGAAAGTATTTTTCAATATCACGGGCTGCTTGATTTGAATCAGCTTCACGAAAAATCCAGCCTTGGCCATTTTCATAAACGCCATGATCAATAAATAACCGTTGTTTGACATCTGATGTTATACCAACGTACCAATCCCTATATTGGCCGCCGTTTTTAGCCATGTAATTTGAAATATCATTAATGATTAGCTGCATGCCCATTATTCAACCTCCTTCCCAGTAAATTCTAGAACAGATTTAACTAAAAATCAAAGAAAACGCAATAGTACAGTACTTTTTTATCAGGCTTGACAAAGAGAAAGTTTAGAATATAATAAATGTAATATGTCAAGCGAATATAAACTTACAAAATTTACAAGTGTGGGCTCAAGGGTTGGAAATTACTTTATCAGCTTCAACAAATCTGGTCTGATATTGTCTAGCGGCTTTTATTTGCGCGAGGGGATTAAAAACTTCTCAAGAGTGGTTTTGTACTTTGATAAAAATAAAAAAGCTATTGCAATACAATTTAGTAAAGATAATAACGTTGAAGGTGGTTTTACGCTGGTCCACAGCAACAATAGAACTACTGGAAGCGTTTCCGCACGTTCATTTATTCTTACCCACGGCCTAAATGACCCCAAATACTTTGGAAGATTTGTTCCCCAAAAAATCAATTATGAAGAAGCTGGTGAGTTATTCGTTATTGATTTGCCAACCGGGGATCAAGTTAAAAATGAAGCTACCCCAAGTGCGGATGCGTCGATTGAAGAGGCTCTACCTCAATAATATCGGTAGCTAACGCAGGCAAAAGCCACGCCTAAAAACTGCGCTTGGGGTGGTCTCTAATTGAATATTACCAAAATTAATGAATGTTGGACAGTACCTGGGAAGGGTGGTGAAAGTTAATATGCAACATTCGAAGAGCTATATTCAATCAGAAGACGCCAGAGAAGCCATTGGCTACTTATATAATGAAATTGAAGCCCTCGAACATAAAATAAGAGATCTTGAATACGAAATCGATAAATTAAAATCTAGTCAATAAAGTTACGATAACGATCGCATTTGACTTCCGAGAGTTACGTCTTTTATATTAACTAATCTAAAATGAACAACGGTCTTTTTAAATTAAGTCCTTCCGACTTTAGGTATTTATGGGAGGATTGCAAACATTGTTTTTACCTAAAAGTAAACAAAGGGATTAACCAGCCAAGTATTGGAATCCCCGGTGTTTTTATGAAGATGAATTCCCTTTTGCAGAAGGATATTGAGGGAGTGAATTTGAAAGATATTAATCCAAATTTGCCATCTGGGGTGATCGAAACGAAAGAAGGTTACTTAAAATCCAAACCTATACCTCCGGCAAACAATAGTTATATAAGCGGACGCTTTGATATTATTTCAAAACTTGATGATGGCAGTTATGCAATTATTGATTTCAAAATATCCGATCCGGTAGAAGAAAAAGTTCAAAAATTCACACACCAGCTTCATGCCTATAAATTTGCAATAGAGAATCCCTTGGAAGGTGAGGGAAGAAATGTAAGCAAGATGGGTTTGGTGATAGTTTCTCCCGAACAAATTGGCTTCAAAAATGGGTTTGTTTATTTTAAATCTACGCCTCAATGGTTTGAAATAAAAGAAGACATGGACGGTTTTTTAAATTTTATTGGGGGTGTGAATGAGGTTTTAAACGGTAAACCGCCGCAACCTACACCCGAATGTAAATGGTGCATATATCGTACATATTTTGAACCAAAGGAGGCTATTGATTCAGACGAACTCCCGTTTTAATTTAAAAAACACTAGCCACCTTCAATGTGAACTGTGTTGACACCAAGCCTAATTTGGTCACACGTCCCGGGGAAATTGCAATTGTGGAGGGGCGGAATATAATTTAAGAATTAAACTTTATTATATTTTCTTTTTGAAGTCTCCTTAGAATGACGGCGTCAGAAACTCTAAAAATTTCCGGCAGATCTTGAATAAATGGAGCCAATACTTCGGGAGGCTCCATGGAAGGAATTCTCCCGAGCCGTTTTTCTTCACTAATTTTCTAAAGTCTTTAAAATTAACAGTGATCACAAAACAATTTTTCTCGGTCGCCTTTTGGTAAATATCTTTGTCTTCTGCTTGTCTGGATAGCCCAAAATCATATACACAATGATAAATTTTTGCGCGCTTCGTAAGTTTTGGAAAAAACTCTAACTTTGCGAATGCCGAATCAAGTACGAGCCGAAACTTGCGTTTCTTTTTAAGTTTTTTAAGGGATCTTTTAGGCAACTTTTGTCGAGTAGTAGCTGTAAATTTCCTGCAGATCTTTTTTCGTTAACTTAAGATATGGATATTCTTTTTTAAAGTCTTTTATTTTATAACCTTGAATGTGCAGAGCCACCACACGAGCAACCGGAATTCTCGTGCCTCTCAAAACGGGTTGCCCCCCCCAAAACTTTTGGATTAGTTTGAATTATGTCTGGCATAAATACATTATACACATTTCGGTCAATACGGCCTCGCCTCAAAAGGACGCCAAACGTCCCGGGGAAATTGCAGTTGTGGAAAAGAAATTAAATAGAGGCGAATCCTCTTACGTGTAGAATCTCATCTGTCGCCATTGACCGTACATCTGAAGTTTTAAGAGTTATCACAGCAACCGTTTTACCAGCTGTAATAAACTCTACTTCTACTGCCCGGCCCTCGTTATAGACGTGCACAATTGTTCCAATGTCGCCTTTCTTGAGTCCGTGCTTCTTGAAATCTTTTGTTAACACAACAGTATCTAATTCATTCATAATGTCCATATTATACAGGATAAACAGTGATAAATCGAGGATTTTTTTGACCTTTTTCTATAATCCAAATTGTTCTGACATGAATAGTTTTTCCGTGAGGTGCATTAATGTTTCCATCAAGAACGTATTTTGTTCCATATTGTGAAGTTTGTAGATCAATAACATCTTCTGATTCAGCAATCTTCTGTAACTCCTTTTCAAATATTGAGACATTAACCTCAACTAACCCAAACTTGCGAAAGATTTTTGCTTTAAACTTACCTGTGGAATGTGTTTCTGAAAGAATATAATCGGTTAACTTTTTGCGCTGTATGATGGCTTTTTTACCATTCGGAAGCTTCATTCGATTGATTATAGCATTGCTCCAAACCATAGATATTCAAAACCCCAACAAGAACGGTCCTCAACTAGCCTGCGACAACGGATTCGGCAAGCCTTCGACCTCGAGCTCAGATCTTCGATTCCGAGATCACTCAGATTCGAGGAACCGAATCGGCTCACCGCAAGCACTGCCAAAATTGCCACTTTCTTTCAAAAAGTTCTAATTTTAAATATGCTAATTAACTACAAGGATGGCGAAGTTAAGGAGAGCAGCAAAGGTTACCCAAAGAATGTAGGGGATTAGAATAATGCCGGCAGGTTTTGATATCTTGTAAAAAGCATAAATTGTTGCGGCGATTGCCAGCCAGAGAACGATAATCCCCGCAAATGCCAATGAGGGTGATTTTAAGCCGAAGAATAAAAAGGACCATAAAACATTTAAAATCAGCTGCAGTGCAAAGATAAAAAGTGCAATTCGAACCACCTTTTTAATAACGCCTTTTTCCCAAATTAAAAAGGCAGAAACTCCCATCAAAAGATAAAGAAGTGTCCAGACCGGAGCAAAAATCCAGTTTGGCGGGTTAAAAGAAGGTTTAGTTAAAGTTGCGTACCAAGTCTCAATAGAAGAAGAAGTAAATATGGAACCTGCCGCACCCACCAGTTCAACAAGCACCACAAAAACCAAAACGTGGGCGGCCCTTTTTATCCCCATGCTTTAATAATAAATTACTCCCCAACCATTCTCAAAGTCTTCATTCTCCAAACCTGCCTGCCCATTCGGGTCTGAGCCTCAGGGTCGAAGACCGGCAGGCAGGGGCGGGCAGGCACCACAGGAGGACGCCAAGCGCCCCGGGGAAATTGTAATTGTGGAGGGGGAAGATTCATTCTTTTTAGATTAGCAAACGCTTGGTATAATAACGTCATGACCAATAAATTGGATTACATTATTAAATTAACTTATGACAAAGAATATAAAGGGTACGTTGCGGACGTAGTGAATTTGTATGGCTGTATGAGTCAGGGTAAAACCAAAAAAGAAGCGATCGCAAACGCGAAAAAAGCCATTAACGCATATATTGAAGCTACTACCAAAAAAGCTGAAAAAGGCGCCGAATTTGCCAAAGCTTCGGTTAGTTCTCGAGTCGCGCTTAATTAACAAATGGGCAGATTTGCCAATATTTCCGGTAGATCTGCAGTTAAAAGCCTTATAAAGTTTGGATATAGTCATACTCACACTTCCGGTGATCATGCAATTCTACAAAAAGAAGGGGCGCCTACTCTTTCTATTCCCCTGCATAGAGAAGTAGCCCCAAATTTGTTGAAAGCGCAGATAAAAAGAGCGGGAATTAGTCAAGACGATTTTTTGAAGAAAGTAAAATAAGCCCATAAGGATACTCCTTAACGTCCGTCTACTAAGAAATCGCCTCTTGCAAAGGCGCTAGGAGTAGGATAAATCAGCCTCCAGCGAAGCTGGATCTGATATTTCCCTCTTGCAATGAAGCTAGCATTGGGATATAATCTGCGGCTAGTTTGTACACCTGCACAACACCTGTCAAACGCCCAAATTTAGCTTCGGCCTAAAGCTAAAACCAAAAAGAAAATTTTACGTCTGTGAATAAGTTCGTGAAAAGTGACATCTTGACAATTGTCCAAGTTTTATCGATAAAGGAGTAAGGCCATGAAAATCGTATCATTAACCAGAGGGCAAAAACTAAAAAATCTAAAGAAAAAGCTTTCTGAGCTTGAAGAGGTTAAGTTAAAGCAAGCCCTAGCCAAGTATGGAGAAGCTTATCAGGAATCGGGCGCGGCCTGGCAGGAAAACGCGGCCTGGGAACTGGCAGACGAGGAAGTTTCCGTAATTCGAGCAATGATTGCAGAAATTAAAAGGGAAATTGTCACCCTGGAACATCCTCTTCCAACAGCTTCCGTTCCTCTGGCCATAAAAAAGGGGAAATAATCCAAATTAGATTAGAATAGTAAGATAATGGCAGAAAAAACATCTCGACTTTATCCTTTAGATCGCATAAGGAACATCGGCATCATTGCCCATATTGACGCGGGCAAAACAACTACCACCGAGAGAATTCTTTTTTACACAGGCAAAACTTACAAACTGGGCAACATTGATGAGGGAACAACTGTTACCGATTGGATGGCCCAGGAAAAAGAGCGGGGAATTACCATCGTTTCCGCAGCCGTAACAACATTTTGGAAGCCTAAAGATGGCCCGTTTGCCGGAATCGATATGCGAATAAATATTATAGACACTCCCGGCCACGTCGATTTTACCGCCGAAGTCGAAAGGTCCCTGCGGGTGTTGGACGGAGGAGTTACAGTTCTTGACGCCGAAGAAGGCGTGCAGAGCCAATCAGAAACAGTCTGGCGCCAGGCTGACAAGTATAAAGTACCGCGCATTTGTTTTGTCAACAAAATGGACAAAGTCGGTGCAGATTTTTACGAAACACTTTCGTCAATCCGTCAGAAACTGCAAGCACCGGCAGTCGCCTACAACTTGCCGATTGGCAAAGAAAATGATTTTAGCGGAGTCGTCGATTTGCTCACCCAAAAAGCCTATATTTGGGAAGAGGAGTCGGCCAAAAAAGGCGGTATGGATTTTAAGGAGGTGCCGATACCGCAAAAAATGCACGCCGACGTCGAAAAATATCGAGCACAACTGGTTGAAAAAATCGCAGAAAATGATGAGGCTCTTGTCGAAAAATATCTTGCCGGAGACAAGATAACTGTTGAGGAACTGAAAAAAGCGCTAAGAAGCGCAGTCATCGCATATAAGATAGTGCCGGTACTTGCCGGCTCCAGTCTTCGAAATAAGGGAGTCCAGCTGCTTCTGGACGCGGTCGTTGAGTATTTACCATCTCCCATTGACATAGAAACTGTCGAAGGCACTAACCCTAAGACAAATGAAAAGGAAATCCGCAAGCAGGTAATCGAAGCACCATTTGGCGGCCTTGCCTTTAAAGTCCAAATTGATCCGCATGTTGGTAAATTAAATTACGTAAGAATCTACTCAGGTACCCTCAAATCCGGTACTTCAATTTTAAATACTACTAAGAAGGAACGCGAGCGAATCGGCAGAATATTATTAATGCACGCCAATACCAGAGAAGAAATTGCCGAAGCATACGCAGGCGAAATAGTGGCGGTGGTCGGCTTAAAAAGTACTACTACCGGTGACACGCTCTGCGATGAAAATTCGCCAATTATTTTAGAGTCTATCTCTTTTCCGGATCCGGTAATTTCTTTGGCAATCGAGCCGGCGACAAAAGCCGATCAGGAAAAACTCGGATACGCTCTTGGCAGACTCTCAGAAGAAGACCCTACTTTTAAGATTAAGGGTGATCCGGAAACCGGCCAGACAATTATTTCCGGCATGGGAGAATTGCACCTGGAAATTTTAGTTGACAGAATGAAGAGAGAATTTTCTGTGGCCGCCAATGTCGGCAGTCCGCAAGTTGCCTACAAAGAAACGATTAAAGAGATAGGCAAAGGTGAAGGTAAATATATCAGGCAGTCCGGAGGAAGAGGTCAGTATGGACACTGTTTTTTAAGGGTTGAGCCGCAACCCAGAGGCGAAGGTTATCAGTTCGTCTCCGAGATTAAAGGAGGGACAATTCCCCAGGAATTCATTCCGTCTGTTGAAAAAGGCGTCCGCGAGAAAATGGAAACCGGAGTTCTTGCCGGTTACCCCATGGTTGATATGAAAGTTGCCGTCTACGACGGTACTTATCATGATGTTGATTCTTCCGACATTGCTTTTAAAATTGCCGGCTCCCTTGCTCTAGAGGAGGCTGTCAAGAATGCCCAGCTTGCGCTTTTGGAACCTATCATGAAGGTTGAGGTGACCATTCCAGAAGAATTTATGGGCGATGTTATCGGCGATTTGTCTGCCAAGCGCGCCCAAATTCACAAAAGCGAACATCATGGAAATAGCACAATTATCACAGCCCTTGTGCCTTTAGCCGAAATGTCCGGTTATGTCACAACTTTAAGATCTATGACCCAGGGCAGAGGCTCCGCCTACATGGAGCCGTCGCACTATGAGGAAGTTCCTCAAAACATCTCCGACAAAATAGTATCGAAGGTTCGAGGAGAGAAATCAGAAAGTTAAGATAGACAACATTTTTAGTTTATCTAGATTTGCCACTTGCATTTTCCCGCTGTAATAATATAAACTATCAAAACTTGATATCAGCCTGTCCAGTTTTAAGCTGGGCAAAAGGCTGGTATTATTTTTAATCCAAATTTCGCCATGGCTGAAAAATTCGAACGAACAAAACCACACGTTAATATCGGTACTATTGGTCACGTTGATCACGGTAAAACAACCCTAACCAGTGCTATTACTCAGGTACTTTCCAAGAAGGGCCTGGCTCAGGCAAAATCCTTTGAACAAATCGACAACGCCCCCGAGGAAAAGCAGCGCGGCATAACTATCAATATTACTCACGTTGAATATGAAACAGAAAAGAGACACTACGCTCATATCGACGCGCCGGGCCACGCGGATTACATCAAAAATATGATTACCGGCGCCGCCCAAATGGACGGTGCTGTTTTAGTTGTCAGCGCTCCGGACGGGCCAATGCCCCAGACGAGAGAGCATGTCCTTTTAGCCAGGCAAGTTAACGTACCCGCAATTGTTGTATTTCTCAATAAGGTCGATATGGTTCAAGACCCGGAGCTTCTGGATCTTGTTGAACTCGAAGTTCGCGAACTTTTGGATAAATATCAGTTCGACGGGAAAAATGCCACAATTATTCGCGGATCAGCACTGAAGGCCTTAGAAGGCGACGCAGAATCGGTCAAGGCAATTGAAGATCTTATGGCAGCTGTTGATGAAAAAATCCCAACCCCAACAAGAGACCTGGACAAACCTTTCCTGATGCCGGTCGAAGATGTCTTTTCCATCAAAGGCCGTGGTACCGTCGTCACGGGTAGAGTTGAACGTGGAGTTGTCAAAGTCAATGAAGAAATTGAAATCGTCGGCATCAAACCTACCAAGAAAACAATAGTCACCGGAGTTGAGATGTTCAGAAAAGAACTTGACCAAGGCCAAGCCGGCGACAATATCGGTGTTCTTTTGCGGGGGATCGAAAAAAATGATGTAGAGAGAGGTCAGGTTTTGGCCAAGCCCGGCTCAACAACTCCGCATACGGAATTTGAAGCAGAAGTTTACATTTTAGCCAAGGAAGAGGGTGGTCGGCATACCCCGTTCTTTACCGGCTACAGGCCACAGTTTTACATAAGAACAACCGACGTAACCGGCGAAGCAACCCTGCCTGAGGGTACAGAAATGGTCATGCCCGGAGACAATATCAAAATGAAAGTCAAGCTTATTGAGCCGGTTGCCATGGAAGAAGGACTTAGATTTGCCATCCGTGAGGGTGGCCATACTGTAGGCGCCGGCGTAGTTTCCAAAATTATTGCCTAGGCGCAAAATTACCCCTCCTAAGCATTTTGCAATAGGAGGATTTTTTTTAGTACAATTGGCAGATTAGATCGGGTTGACTTACGAACGGTCGAGAATTAATAAAATGACATTATTAATCTTGTATTTTGCGCCTAACCGCCTAAAATAAGAAACTTCTCGACTTAATCTCAACTCTGCTTTCAATTTGCAATTTGCATTTGTCGCTGCACCTTAAATTTAAACTTTAATGTCAAAAGGAAGAATTCGAGTCAAAATTAAAGCATACGATGCGCGTGTAATCGATGCCGCTTGTCGTGACATCATTAACACAGCCCTTTCGACCGGTGCCAAGATTTCCGGTCCGATACCACTGCCTACCAGAATCGAAAGGTTTACTGTGCTGACTAGTCCGCATACCGACAAAGATGCCCGCGAGCAATTTGAAATGAGGATTCACAAGCGCTTGATAGATATTATTGAACCAACAAATAAGACAATTGATAGTTTGACTCATTTGGACTTACCTGCAGGTGTTGATATCGAGATAAAGATGTGATCGTGTCCTTAGGTCATGTCAATTGTCTTGCGAGAGTTGTATATACTATTAAAATCGAATGTTTTTAAATAGCCGTCTCACTCTCTAAAGACAATTGATAGTTTGACTCATTTGGACTTACCGGCAGGCGTGGATATCGAAATTAAAATGTAAACCATTAACAATTTTCGCGCAGAGCGAATAAATTGCAATTGTTAATCGGTAGGACACCTGAAACCCTCAAAAGCGAGAGGTTAATCTTAAGGTATCCTACCTTTTTAGTGCTTATTATGATTAATACTTTGCTTGGAACAAAACTAAATATGTCTGGCAGATTTGACCGATTCGGACGACGAATTCCGGTTACTATTATCGAGGCTGCGCCCAATATTGTCTTAGCCGTTGGCGATAATAAGGTACAAGTAGCCTCCGGTCAGAAAAAAAAGATTAAAAAAACAGAAAATGCCTACGTTAAAATTGCCGGGTTCGCTCCTAGGATTGTTAGAGAAATAAAGATCGATGAGCATGCGTTTACTTCCGAACAATCGAAAAAATTTTCAGCCGGAGATAAAGTTGATGTTTCGGTTTTTGAAGCAGGAGACCTTGTTAAAGTTACCGGGATAACGCGCGGTAAAGGTTTTGCTGGAGTCGTCAAAAGGTGGGGCTTTGCCGGAGGGCCTAAAACTCACGGGCAGTCAGACAGACATCGGGCACCAGGATCTATTGGCAAAGGAACCACACCCGGCAGAGTATTTAAAGGTAAAAAAATGGCTGGTCACATGGGCGCTTCAAAAAAAACCATAAATAATTTAGAAGTTCTAGAGGTAGACAGCAAGAACAACCTGTTAATTATCAAAGGTTCAGTCCCCGGCGCCAGAAGCACACTTTTGACAATCACCAAGACAGGCAAAGCAAAAGCCCTGCCTGCCGGCAGGCAGGGATACACGCCGCCTCCACCACAAAAAGAGTCAGATGATACTACCGAGAAAGAGGCAAAAGAGGGTACTCAGGCTCAAACAAAACATGAAACTAACGTTGAATCAACTGCCACTTCAGAAAATGCAAAGTCGAAGGAGGAGAAGAAAAATGACCAAGACTAAGTCTACAAATAAAAAAACAATCAAAGCAGTGCCAAAAATCGCAGCCGAGGTATTCGATATTGCTGGCAAAAAACAAGAAAAACTGGCCTTACCAAAAGAAATCTTTGGCCAAAAGCCCAACGAGAAACTCCTAGCTCAGGCTATCCGGGTATATCTTGCAAATCTTTCTTCCCATAAAGCTTCAACTAAAACTCGCTCACAAGTTCGTGGTGGAGGCAGAAAACCTTGGCGTCAAAAAGGAACAGGGAGAGCCAGGGCCGGGTCAATAAGATCGCCTCTCTGGGTGGGCGGAGGAGTGGCTTTTGGACCAAAGCCTAAAAACATCAAACTGAATCTTTCTAAAAAAATGAAGAAACAGGCATTGGTGGTCGCTCTTTCAACAAAAAATGCGGATGGCCAAGTTAAAGTGATTGCTAACTTTGAAAAGCTTCCCCCAAAAACGAAACTCGCCCAGAGTTTTTTGGACAAAATTGCCGTCCATGGAAAAACTTTAATAATTCTAGAAGATAGACAACCTAACGTAAAACTTGCCACCAGAAATATACCTGACGTATCTGTCGATTTGGTTACAAACCTCAATGCCTATGAAGTGCTCGCCCATGACAACTTACTTTTTTCAAAGCAAGCAATACAGAAAATCAAATGAGAACGAATTTAATCGAAAAAGCCCAATTATCAGAAAAAGCCTACAAAGATATGGCTAATGGCGTCTACACATTCATCGTTGCCGACTTTGCCAAGAAAGAACAAGTAGCAAAAGCTGTCGAAAAACAGTTTGCAGTAAAGGTTAAGAAAGTTAATATTGCAAAAATTGCCCCAAAAACAAAAAGAATTGGCAGAGGGCGAAAGACAACTTTAGTCGGCGGAGCAAAGAAAGCAATCGTCTATTTGGCAAAAGGCCACCAAATTGCCATGTTTGCCACTAAAAAAGACCAAAAAAGTAAAAAGGCAGGCGAGCAAAGCATCAAAGAAAAAGACGACCAGGTAACAAAAGCAGAGGGTAAGGAGGGATAAATGGCAGTCAAGGTTTTCAAACCAATAACTCCAGGACAACGATTTAAATCAATTATAGAAAACAAAGTAATCACTAAGATTCGACCGGAAAAAACCTTAATAGCCCCTCTCCCCAAAACCTCTGGAAGGTCGCAAGGAAGAGTAACAGTCCAAGGCAGAGGCGGAAGACATAAAAGAAATTTAAGGTTAATTGATTTTAAACGCGATAAAAGGGAAGTTCCAGCAATTGTAGCGGCTATCGAATACGATCCAAATCGAAGTGCTCAAATCGCCCTCTTACATTACAGGGATGGTGAAAAAAGATATATTCTTGCACCAGGTGATATTAAAATCGGTGAAGAAATCGTTTCCTCTGACAAGGCGGAAATAAAACCTGGCAACGCTCTTCCTTTAAGTAAGATTCCAATTGGCACGACTGTTCATAATATCGAACTTATTCCTGGCCGTGGCGCACAAATAGTAAGAAGTGCAGGCACAGGTGCGATTGTTTCTGCAAGAGAAGGAAAGTTTGTACACGTTAAATTACCTTCAAAAGAAGTCCGCAAAATTCACAGTCAGTCATACGCAACCATCGGCCAGATAGGGAACGCTGATTGGAAAAATATTACCTTCGGAAAAGCCGGTAAATCCCGTCACTACGGAATAAAACCTCACGTGAGAGGGGTTGCCCAAGATCCGGGATCTCATCCCCACGGAGGGGGAGAAGGCAAATCGGGAACAGGAATGAACCCTAAAACGCCAAGCGGCAAACGGGCTTTCGGAAAGACCAGAAAGAAAACCAAGCCGTCAAACAAGTTCATTTTGTCAAGGAGAAAGTAATGACGATCAAAGACAAAATATCAGAGGAGCGCACTGAGCAAAGTCGAAGTGCGACCTGCTGATTTATTGTCAAGGAGAAAGTAATGGCAAGATCAAGCAGAAAAGGTCCGTACATAGATCAAAAATTACTTAAAAAGGTTGTTGTCCAAAAAGAATCAGGGAAAAAAGAGCCAATTAAAACCTGGTCTCGTGCAAGCCAGATTCCGCCGGAGTTTGTAGGGCACACATTCGCTGTCCACAACGGACGAATTTTTATCAATGTCTTCGTTTCTGAACCGATGGTTGGCCACAGACTTGGAGAATTTGCCCCGACGAGAACCTTTAGGGGTCACGGGAAAATAACAGAGAAGTCAACTGCTAAGAAATAAGATGAATCAAGTTACTGCATACGCAAAAAATATCCGAATATCGCCGCAGAAAGTTTCGCTCGTGACAAGAGAAATTAAAAAAATGAAACCTCACGAGGCGGTTAAAATTCTGGACTTCGTCCCAAATAAGTCCTCAAAAATTGTTAAGAAAGTATTACTTTCCGCAATGGCCAACGCCAAGAACAATTTTGGCGCTAAAGATGAATCTTTATTCATCGACAAGATAATAGTCTCGAAAGGACCAATGTTCAAAAGATATCGCGCGGTTGCCCGAGGCAGAGCGCATCCTATTTTGAAAAGGACTGCTCACATTAAAGTGGTTCTCGGAAGTGATGCCAAAGTAGAACAGAAAGAACAGAAAGCTACCGAAGTTACACAGGATATTAAAACGAAAACAAAGATTAAGGAGAGTAAATGATATCACTATTGGAAATTGGAAAAGTCGCGTTCGCGTTCGCGAAGTGGAAATTGGAAATTCCCGACAAAGGAGGGCTTTATGGGCCAAAAAGTTAATCCAATTGGATTTAGGCTTGGGAGTGTTTATACTTGGAGCTCCAGATGGTTTGCTACCGGTAAAGCCTATTCCCAGTATCTTTTAGAAGATCGCCAGCTGCGGCAATTTTTAATGGCCAGACTTAAAAGTGCCGGCATAGCAAAAGTCGAAATTGAAAGGTCGTTTGACAAAAGAACAATTATCTTGCATGTTTCGCGTCCCGGAATTGCCATCGGTCGCGGCGGAACGGGAATCGAGCAGTTAAAAGAGGAATTAATTAAGAAGTTGAAAATCAAAGATCCCAAAAAAATAGAAATCAAATTTGAAGAAATTAAAAATCCCGATCTTGACGCTTATCTTATTTGCGCAAATGTTGCGGAGCAATTAGAAAGAAGATTCCCTTTTAGAAGGATTATGAATCAAACCCTAGAAAGGATAAAAAGATCAGGCGCAAAGGGTGCTAGGATAACCGTTTCGGGCCGGCTGGGCGGTTCCGAGATCGCCAGAACCGAAACCTTAAGGTTTGGAGCAATCCCTCTCCACACAATCCGGGCAAATATCGATTTTGCAAAAAAAGACGCGAAAGTGCCCAAATCCGGAGTGGTTGGAGTTAAGACCTGGATTTTTAAGGGTGAAACATAATTATGGAAAGATTAGTTATGAGGAGTTTAGCTAAAAGTTATAAGAAGGGTGAGACAGTAGTTCTCAAAACTCATCACTCACCACTAAACTACTGCGACTGAAAGGAGCACCATGCTAGCACCAAAGAGAGCAAAATACCGAAAACAATTTAGAAACAGGATAAAAGGTCTATCAAGGTCCAGAACTTCTCTTGCATTTGGGTCATGGGGATTAAAAAGCCTAGAAGCAGGCTGGATTACTGCCAGACAAATTGAAGCAGCAAGAAGAGCTATGACCCACTACACCAAGAGAGGAGGCAGGATTTGGATTAGACTTTTTCCTGATAAGCCTGTCACCAAAAAGCCGGCAGAAACAAGAATGGGTTCCGGCAAAGGTGATGTCAGCCATTACGTCGCAATCGTAAAACCTGGGACAATAATTTTCGAAATGGGAGCGGTTACGGACGATGTCGCAAATGAGTCCATGAGACTGGCATCACATAAATTACCGGTTAAAACAGTAATTATCACAAAATGAAAAAAAGAGAAATCGCCGAGCTTAAAAGTAAAAAAATTGAAGAGTTAAATGCGAAAATGGATCAGTTAAAAAACGAGATAGTAACAAACCTACTCGAATTAAAAATGGGCAAACTTAAAAATGTACATTTAATAAATAAAAAAAAGAAAGACGTTGCCAGACTTAAAACAATAATTAAATTTCATTATTTGGAAATAAACAAGACTGGTAAGTTGTTAGAAAAGGAGAAAGAAAATGGCACAGATTAAAACGGGTATTGTTGTTAAAAACAAGATGGAAAAAGCCGTCGTGGTAAAGGTGTCGGCAAAAGTAAAACACCCCTTTTATAAGAAACTGGTTACCCGTACCAAAAAATTTAAGGCTCATACAGACCAAAAGTTAAAAGTCGGGCAAAAGGTAAAAATTATAAACACCAGGCCATTTTCAAGCCAGGTACATTTTAAAATCTTGGAGGTGCAAGACTAATGCTTGCCAGAAGATCTAAATTAAACGTTGCCGATAACAGTGGTGCAAAAAACCTGATAATCATTGGGATAGGTAAAGGAACCGGTAGAAGATTCGTCAAATTGGCAGATGTTGTTACCTGTACCGTTAGAAGAGCGATTCCTCAAGCTGCAGTAAAAGATCACGAGATAGTCAAAGCAGTAATTGTTAGATCAAAAAAAGAAACAAGGCGCAATGACGGTTCCTATATTCGATTTTCTGACAATGCCGCAGTTGTTATTGATGATGCAAACGCGCCGCGGGGAACAAGAATCTTTGGACCAGTTGCAGCTGAAATCAAGCAAAAGGGATTTACCAAGATAGCATCGCTAGCAAAGGAGGTCGTCTGAAAATGTTCAGATTAAAAGTCGGGGACGAAGTTTTAGTCACTACCGGTAAGGACAAAGGCAAAAAAGGGAAAATAGAAAAAATTTTTCCAAAAGAAAATAAATTGCAAATAGAATCGATAAACATCATAAAAAAACACAAAAAGATCTCAAAAGGAAAATCAAGTGGAATCTTTGAGGTATCTTCGCCGATTTTTGCATCCAAAGTATCGCTAATCTGTCCAAAGTGTACAAAACCAACCAGAGTCGGCTTTGCAATTGAAAACGGGAGGAAAAATCGGATTTGTATCAAGTGTAAAGGAGTGCTTAAATGACTAACCTATCCCAAACGCGTTCTGAAGCGAGAAAGAAAGATTCACGGACCTCGGATCGTGGGAATTTATATTCAAAATTCCAGACAGAAGCCGTACCAAAATTAAAAGAGGAGTTCAACCTTAAGAATGATTTAGCCCTGCCTAAGATCGAAAAAATTGTTATTAATTTTAGCATGGCCGATGCTTTAACGGACAAAGATGTAATTGGTAAAGTTACCGAACAAATGGCTCAAATTTCCGGCCAAAAACCGAGATTGACAAAGGCCAGAAAGGCAATTTCTACATTTAAATTAAGACAGGGAGACACAATCGGAGCGAAAGTCACTTTAAGAAGTAAAAAAGCTTGGCAATTTTTGGAAAAATTTATTGCCGTAGCTATCCCAAGATTGAGAGATTTTAGGGGAGTTTCTCCCCTAAAATTTGATTCAGCTGGCAATTACACTTTTGGCTTAACGGAACAGATAATTTTTCCAGAAATTGATTATGCGAAAATCGATAAAATTAGAGGAATGTCTTTGACAATTACTATAAAAAATACAAATCCTCAAAAATCAATCAGATTACTTGAGCTGTTAGGAGTTCCCTTTAAAAAGAATTAATATGGCAAAAAAATCAAAAATTGTAAAAAACGAAAAAAAACAAAAATTTGCTGTCAGATACGTCAATCGTTGCAAAATTTGCGGAAGACCCCGCGCTTATTTAAGAAAATTCGGAATTTGTAGATTGTGTTTTAGAGATCTGGTTCATAAAGGAGAAATTCCGGGGGTCAAAAAAGCATCATGGTAGAAATTAGTTGGAAATTGAAAATTAGAAAGCGAAGTTTTGCTTCGCAAATTTGGAAATTTAATTTCGACCGAAGGGAGAAATCATAGTGGATCCAGTATCAGATATGCTCACAATAATTAGAAATGGTTATATGGCTAACAAAATGCAAGTTGCAATTCCTTTTTCGAAGTTTAAGCTTGAAATTGCTAAGGTCTTAGAAAAAGAGAAATTTGTGAATAAAATTTCTAAAGAAAGTTCGTCATTAACAATAGAACTTCTGTACGAAAATCACAAGCCTAAAATTACTCAAATCAAACGAGTTTCCAAGCCGGGGTTAAGAGTATATGTAAGGGGTAAAAATATAAAAAGAATTAAAGGCGGAAAAGGGAAAATTATTATCTCTACTCCAGATGGATTGATGACGGGTGAGGAAGCAAAAACAAAAAAACTGGGAGGGGAGGTCATTTGCCAAATTTGGTAATAAAAATGAGTAAAATTGGAAAACAGCCAATAATTTTATCTAAAGATGTAAACGCGCAGATTAACGACTCAATCATTAAGGTTGTCGGTCCCAAAGGAGAACTGGTATTTGAAGTACGTCCAGAGATAAAAGTAGAAATTGCCGAGGACAAAATTATTGTTTCGAGAAAAAACGAAACCAAACTTGCAAGATCGCTGCATGGCCTAACCCGCAGTGTCATTGCAAATATGATTCAAGGTGTAACAGCCGGTCATCAAAAAACTCTCGAAATAGTCGGCGTTGGTTATCGAGCAGCAAAACAAGGTGATGATTTGATTTTAAATGTCGGCTACTCG
This sequence comes from uncultured Gammaproteobacteria bacterium, assembly GCA_964562855.1. Lineage (GTDB taxonomy): Bacteria > Patescibacteriota > Microgenomatia > Curtissbacterales > GWA2-41-24 > 2-12-FULL-41-17. The sequence goes on from CAZLVB010000004.1 coordinate 22,027, forward strand.
CACCCTGTCATAATTCCAAAAACTCCAAATGTAGATATTGAAACCAAAGACAATAAAATAATTGTTTCTGGCATTGATAAGGTGACAGTCGGAGAGATTGCGGCAAGAATCAGGAAAATAAGACCACCTGAGCCGTACAAAGGAAAAGGGATTAAATATTTGGGAGAAGTAGTTAGAAGAAAAGCTGGAAAAACCGTCAAAGCAGTAGGAGCATAAAAATTTTATGAAATCAAGTCTAAATAAAAGATCAGTAAGGCATTATAGAATTCGTCACAAAATGGGAAAGTCTAATTTGCCGAGATTTTCGGTCTTTAGATCAAACAATCACATCTATGCCCAAATTATAGATGACATCAAGAGCAGCACCGTGGCATCTTATTCAGATCTTAATTTAAAAGAAAAATCAGAAAAGGGAAAGTTAGAGCAAGCGTTCGAGGTCGGATTAGCGCTTGCAAAATCGGCTCTTGCCAAAAAAATTCAGAAAGTTAAATTTGATCGTGGGGGATACAAATATCATGGCCGAGTTAAATCAATGGCAGAAGGCGCAAGGAAAGGAGGCTTAATTTTTTAATGGCACAAGTTGGTCAAGAAATGGTAAGGGATTTTGAAGAAAAAGTTGTCCAAATTAATAGAGTTTCAAAAAAGACAAAGGGTGGAAATAGAATTGGATTTACAGCACTTGTTGTAGTAGGAGACAAAAAGGGAAAAGTAGGTGTAGGAAAAGGTAAATCAAAGGATGTAGCGACTGCTATCAGAAAAGGAATAACCTATGCTAAAAAACATTTAATCGACGTACCAATAATAAATGGTACGATCAGAAGCGATATCTACCTGAAATTAGGGGCAGCCAAGATTCTCTTAAAACCGGCTTCTGAAGGTACGGGAGTCATCGCTGGCGGTGCGGTCAGGGCTGTCGTCGAAGCTGCGGGTATCAGAAATATTTCAAGTAAAATTCTAGGGACGAAAAATAAAGCATCAAATGTTTACGCCACGCTAGAAGCCTTAAAAGATTTATCAAGATGAAACTTAACAATCTACCCAAGATAAATAAAAAACGAAAAAAAACAATTGGCCGAGGTCCCGGTTCCGGAAAGGGTAAAACAGGCGGTAAGGGCACAAAAGGGCAAAATGTTAGAGGGAAAATCCCTATCACGCATGCTCATTACGAAGGCGGCCAAAGGCCCATTTTCAAAAGATTGCCCTATAAGCGCGGCAAAGGCAATAGCAAGATTTCTAAAAAACCGATTATTGTGAACCTGAAAGTTCTTAATATTTTACCAAGGGGCACCGTAGTGGATATTGAGTCTTTAATTAAATTCGGAATCGTTGATAAAAACGATGCAAAAAAATTCGGTGTCAAAATTTTAGGCAGCGGTGAAATAAATCATTCGATGGAAATAAAACTTCCAATTTCAAATAGTGCGAAACAGAAAATAGAAAAAATGAAAGTCAAAAAAGATTAGCCAAATCCGTGGATTATTTTCAAAAGTTACTACAAACAATAACTAAACTTTACAAAGTCAAAGAATTGCGCGGCAAAATTCTTTTCACAGCCGTCATCTTCCTTATTTTTCGGATTTTTGTTTTTGTTCCTGTGCCTGGTGTTGATTTGGAATCCATTAAGAGGCTATTCGCAGAAAATCAACTTCTTTCTCTTTTGAACATTTTTTCCGGCGGAACCCTTGCTAACTTTTCCGTGATGTCTTTAGGCTTAAATCCTTATATCAATGCCAGTATTATAATGCAACTTTTGCAAATGGTTTTCCCAAAACTTGAAGAACTTGCCAAGGAAGGGGAATCTGGAAGAGCAAAAATAAATCAATACACAAGGTATCTAACAGTCCCGCTCACGGTCATTCAATCATTTGGAATGTACATTCTTTTACTTAATGCCCAGGTAATAGAAAGACTTGATCCACCTACCTTGATTTCACTTGTTTTTACTATGACAGCTGGAACTATTCTTTTGATGTGGTTTGGTGAGCTGATTTCTCAAAGAGGTATCGGCAACGGTATTTCAATGATAATTTTCGCAGGCATTGTGGGCAGATTACCTGTGGGCCTCGCCCAGCAGGCTTCTGTTTTTGATCCTACCTTAATAAAAAATTTAGTTATTTTCGTGGTGATGGCTCTATTAGTGGTGGTCTCTATAGTTATCGTAACAGAAGCAAGGAGGCCGATTAAAGTGCAGTACTCAAGAAGACCCCAGGAAGGCGCACCTTCTACTGTCTCAAGTTATATCCCCCTAAGAGTCAATCAAGCAGGAGTTATCCCAATCATTTTCGCTGTTTCTCTAATTCTCTTACCGACAACTTTTGCCAGATTTTTTGAAAGGTCTCCGAATGTAACAATTGCCAATTTAGCTCAAGATCTCCAAAGACTTTTCAGTCCAGACCAAATTTTATACAACGTAACCTATTTTTTGTTGGTTGTTGCTTTTACTTATTTCTACACTACGGTCGCGTTCAATACCAAACAAATATCCGAAATGCTGATGAAGCAGGGCGGCTTTTTACCCGGAATCAGACCCGGCTCCCCAACTAAATCATATTTAGATTTTGTTTCTCTGAGAATTACTCTTTTTGGGGCCATATTTTTGGGATTGATCGCAATTCTACCGTCAATTGGACAAGCTTTAACACAAATACAGACACTACTAATCGGTGGAACTGGTCTTTTGATAGTTGTGGCAGTCATTTTAGAAACTTCTAAAAATATAGAATCCCAATTAGTCATGAGAGATTATGACACCTTTTTAAGGAGGTGCATGTGAAATTAGTTTTTCTGGGAAGTCAGGGCAGCGGTAAATCAACACAGGCTAAAGTAGCGGCCGAAAAATTAAATTTACCTTGGGTAGAAATGGGTCAACTTTTCAGGGATGAATCTGTGCTACAAACCCAGGACGGATCTGATATTCGAGCGGCTTTAGAGGTCGGTAATTTGGTCCCAGACCCAATAGCCATTAAAATTTTGCACGAGCGTCTTGCGAGGCCAGATTGCAAACGAGGCTATATTCTTGATGGTTATCCCAGGAATTATGCTCAGCTTGAAGGGCTCGATCAAGATATAGAAAAAGTGTTTTATATTAAAGTTTCCGACCAGGAAGCTATCAGAAGGTTACTGGCAAGAGGCAGGACAGATGACAACCTTGAAGTATTGACCAGAAGACTTGAAATTTATCACAAAGAAACTGAGCCGTTACTGGGCTATTTTAGAGAAAGAAGAATACTTGAGGAAATAGACGGAGAAAGGCCGATCGAAATGATTGCGCAAGACGTAGCAGGCAGAATCAAAAAATAAAAATCATGACTAACGGCAGTTTGCAAAAAACAAATAAAGAAATTGATTTAATGAAAACTTCAGGCAGGATTTGTTCTCTTGTTTTGGCAAAGCTCTCAACAATGGTCAAAGCCGGGGAATCACTAATCGCACTTGATAAAGTCGCCAAATTTGAAATTGAAAAAAGAGGAGGAAGTCCTTCGTTTGTGACTGTTGATGACTATAAGTGGACAATTTGTACTACTGTAAATGAGGAAGTTGTTCATGGAATTCCGACGTCTCGTAAACTTAAAGAGGGAGACATTTTAGGGATAGACATAGGTGTTTTATACAAGGGCTATCACAGCGATATGGCCACATCCGTCGGTGTTGGCAAAATTTCAGACGAGAAACGAAGATTCCTTGAAGTAGGAAAAACTACTTTAAATAACGCTATAAAAAAAACAAAAGTCGGAAACCGCATAGGAGATATCTCTGCAACGATTCAGGAAGGGATAGAAAGCAATGGCTATTCCGTGGTGAGGAATTTAACGGGTCATGGTGTGGGTAAAAATCTGCACGAGGATCCGATTATTCCCTGCTTTGGAAAATATAAAACTGGACCCAAGATTTTAGAAAACATGGTGCTTGCAATCGAAGTAATTTATACTCAAGGAAAAAGCGAAGTAAAGTTAGGGCAAGACGGATGGACTATCGCAACGCAAGACGGTTCCCCCGGAGGACTTTTTGAGCAAACTATAGCGGTCACTAAAGATGGCCCTATAGTCTTGACGCCATATTTATGATTATGTACAATATGATTTTACAAATATTTTCTAAATTTCCCGATATAAAAATCGGAACAATATAAAATGGAAAACCTTGAGGTTGTTTCTTAAAATATGAAAGTTGGCGTTATCGAAGTTGAAGGAGAAGTCATTGAGGCCTTGCCCAATACAATGTTTCGAGTTTCAGTTCCGTCTGGACAAATACCAGAAATTGATGAGGCTAAGGTTCTCTTGTGCCATCTTTCAGGCAAAATGAGAATTCACTATGTGCGTATCCTACCAGGTGATAAGGTGAAAGTAGAACTGACGCCTTACGATTTGACCAAGGGCAGAATAATTTTTCGATACAGATAAGATGTTAGTTACAACTCAATGAAAGTTCAAGCAAGTATCAAAAAAAGATGTATTAATTGCAAAATCGTAAAACGCAAAGGTAGACTTTACGTAATTTGTTCTAACCCGAGGCACAAGCAGCGTCAAGGGTAAAGCATATCAAAATGATAAATCAAAATCTAAAAATCAAATTTAAATCTGGCTTTGCCAGTGCGAATTTTTCCTATAAGGGAAAGAGGAATATTAAGGAGAAAACCGTAGGTTGTCTCCTTAAATTAAAAATATGACTAGAATTTCAGGAATAGACATACCGGGTGAAAAAAGAATCGAAGCATCCCTGCCGTACATTTTTGGGATTGGGCCAAATCGTGCAAAAAAAATACTTATCATTTGTCAGATTAACCCGGATGTCAGGACAAAAAACCTAAAAGAAGAGGAAATAGCAAGGCTTCAAAAAGAGATTGAGAAATATAAAGTAGAAGGTGATTTAAGAAGAGAAATTCAAAGCAACATTAAAAGATTGCAGGAAATTGGTTCTTATAGAGGAGTCAGGCACAGCAGAAATTTACCAGTGAGAGGCCAAAGAACCCGCGTAAACGCAAGAACAAAAAGAGGAAAAAGAATCACAATTGGAACAGTAAGGAAAGATGTTGCGCAGAAACTTGGTCAGCAATCCCAACCAGTTAAATAATATGAACAAAGAAATTAAGAAAACAAAAAAAACAGTTTCTAAAAATATAACTCACGCAAAAGCTTACGTCACTGCTACCTTCAACAACACCATAGTTACACTTTGCGATACAAATGGTCAAACCTTGTTATGGGGTTCTGCCGGGGCTTCTGGTTTTAAAGGTGCGAGAAAATCGACTCCATATGCTGCGACAACGGCTGTGGAAGACGTGGCAAGAAAAGCCAAAGAACTGGGTATCAGGAGTATAGAAATTTTAGTGAAGGGGCCCGGGCCGGGTAGAGATGGCGCTATTCGGGCGTTTAAATCACAAGGATTAAATATAACAATGATCGCAGACGTTACGCCTATTCCACACAATGGACCACGTCCATCAAAAAGGAGAAGAGTTTAGAAATGGCTAGATATACTGGACCAAAACACAGGCTTTGCAGGGCAGAGGGTACTGCCTTATGTGGGCAAGCCAACTGTCCCGTGATAAAAAGAAATGCAGCACCACCCGGTCAACACGGTGTAAAAATGCGTAAAAAATCTTCAGATTTTGCAATCCAGCTTAGAGAGAAACAAAAAGTCAAAAGAATTTACCAGGTCCTTGAGAGGCAATTTAGAAAATATTTTGAAATTGCCTCAAGGAAAAAAACTACAACCGGTCAGGCACTTCTCAACCTTTTGGAAACACGTCTGGATAATGTTGTCTACAGGCTTAATTTGGCAAAAACTAGGTATCAAGCAAGACAACTTGTATCTCATGGTCATGTAATGGTTAACGATAAAAAAGTGACCATTCCTTCATATAATGTTAAAATTGGCGATATTATATCTCTCTCAGGAAAAGCCGCAAATTTTGATTTCATCAAAAAACTGTCAGAAGATACTAAAGATTTAACAATGCCATCTTGGCTCTCCAGGAAGGCACTGGTCGGAAAAGTCGCGGCAGAACCAAAAAGAGAAGACATTGACGCTCAGATTGATGAAAGACTTATAGTTGAATTTTATTCTCGATAGAGAACAAGATGCGATTCAGATTATTCAAGATAAAAAATAAGGAGGTGAATTAATTGCTAGACTTATCACAAATAGAAGTTGTTACAGAAAAAGAAACCACGGATTTTGGCAAATTTATTATCGAGCCTTTAGATCAAGGGTATGGTCATACTGTAGGTAACTCGCTTCGCCGAGTACTTTTAAGTTCCCTTCCAGGGGCTACAATAACTCAAGTTAAAATTTCTCAGGTTAGACACCAATTTTCTTCCTTACCTGGTATGACGGAAGATGTAGTGGAATTTATATTAAATTTAAAAAAAGTTAAGCTAAAAATTTCAGGTGATAAACCAGCTAAATTAACCCTAGATATAAAAGGGCCCAAAGAAGTTAAAGCCAAAGATATCGAAAAGGCAGCTGGTGTAGAAATCATAAATGAAGACCAGGTTTTGGCTCACCTTTCCGATTCAAAAGCAAGGTTGACTGTCCAGATGGTTGCGGAAAACGGGAGTGGTTACTCGCTCGCAACAGACAGAGCTTCGGGAGAACTTGGAGTTATTCCGATTGACGCAAATTTTTCGCCAGTTGTCAGTGTTTCTTACAATGTTGATTCTACCCGCGTAGGCCGTATTACAAACTTTGACAAATTGACAATCGAATTAAAAACCGACGGTACTATCAAACCATCTGAGTCCCTAAAACAGGCTGCAAAAATTTTGGTGGACCAATTCACGGTAATTTATCAGCCACCATCGGGTGCTAAGAAACCCAAACACGAAGAACAAACAGCTCTAACTTCAGAGGTGTTGGATACCTCGCTTGAAGAACTTGATTTACCGGTTAGATTAACCAATAGCCTGAAGGCAGGTAAAGTAGAAACGATTGGAGATTTCTTAAACAAAGACAGAAAAGAGCTAACCAAAATGAAGAATGTCGGTCCTAAATCGATAGAACTCGTTGAAGAAAAATTGAGAGATAGAAGTATCGAAAAAAGGTGAGACATTTATCATTTGGTAAAAAATTGTCAAGAGACACAAAAAGTAGAAAAGCTCTACTTGCTAATTTGGCAAATTCGCTAATAATAGAAGGCAGGGTTACTACGACCTTGGCTAAGGCGAAATTTGCAAAACCGTATGTGGAAAAGCTGGTAACGCAGGTTAAAAATGACAAGCTACATAAAAGACGCAAACTAGCAGCTATTTTAACAAGTAAAGCTTTAAAACAACTTCTTGAGTTAAAGACTAAATTTGATGAGAGAAACGGCGGCTATACCCGAATTGTAAAACAAAATCCCAGGCGAGGAGATTCTGCAAAAATGGCCCGTCTTGAGTTTATCAAATGGGAAAAATCTAAATCGAAGGAGTCCAAAACCCAAAAAGGAAAAAAGAAGAAAAGCATTAAAGAAGAAAGCAGCAAAGGATGAAAAATAATCAAATACCCAAAAATTGGCATCTTATAGATGCCAAGGAAAAAGTTTTAGGAAGACTTGCAAGCGATATCGCCCACCTTTTAATGGGTAAAAATAAACCGTCATATCGTGCGTATCAAGACACTGGGGATTATGTTGTCGTGATAAACGCCAAAGGGGTAGTTATGTCCGGGAAAAAGCTTACTCAAAAAAAGTACTATCGTCATTCTCAGTATCCCGGAGGCTTAAAAATAAAGACAGCGGCGCAAATCCTGGCTGATAATCCACAAAAATTAGTAAGACATGCAGTCACCGGAATGTTGCCCAAAACAAAATTAGGCAAAATGATGCAAAAAAAACTTTTTGTCTATTCTGACAATAATTATCCTTATGCGGATAAAATAAAAACAGCTGCAGCTACACTATCTCAAGGAAAATGAAGAAAAGTCAAAAGCCAGACGTTATATCTCAGCACGGTCGCCGAAAAGAAGCTATAGCGCAAGTAAGGCTTTATAAAGGAGAAGGGCAGATTCAAGTGAACGGCTTACCAATAGACGAGTATTTTCCCGGTCCAGTCGCCAGATTGATCTGGCAGAGACCTTTCGCTTTGACAAAATCCCAAAAAGATTATTTCGCTACAATTAAAGCTTCAGGTTCAGGAAAAAACGGGCAACTGCAAGCAGTAGTTCATGGATTATCGCGTGCATTGTCTGCCGCTAATTCAGATTTCAAGCCAATTCTCAAGAAAGCTGGGTTATTAACAAGGGATCCCCGGGTCAAAGAAAGGCGAAAATACGGCCTTGCCCAAAAAGCAAGAAAGGGCAAGCAGTCACCTAAGAGATAATCCTAATTTTTAGGGTTCTCGGTAGGTTCAGATTCAGCTTGATTGGTTGCCGGATTTTGAGGATTCATAAATTGGCCATCAGTCGGTTGTGCTTGCTCTGCGCCTGATTCGCTAGGCGACGCTGGGGGCGGTTCTTTCTTGCCTAAAAGATTTTTTAAAAAATCCAAAAAACCCATTTCCAACATCTAACTCTTTTTTTTAAAATTTGTCAACCTTAGACTCTCTGCTATAATGTTGTTCGGTCGAAAAAGACGGAGAGTGGCGCAGTTGGCTAGCGCACCAGGCTGGGGGTCTGGGGGTCGCGGGTTCGAGTCCCGCCTCTCCGACTTGTTTTATTGCACCTTGTATTTTTAGAAAATCTGTAGTAAAACTAGTCGTGAAAAAAAACCGCCCGGAAAAGTTTTAATGAGTAATTCCGACGCCAAAAAGCAAGCAATTCTTACCGCAATTTCCCAAATCGAAAAAGCCTACGGAAAGGGTGCCATAATGAAGATGGGCGAATCGGTTGGTAAATTGGAAGCCGAAACAATTCCAACCGGCTCTATTCCGGTAGATTTGGCTTTAGGAATTGGCGGTTTCCCAAGAGGTAGGATTATAGAAATTTTCGGCCCGGAAGCCTCTGGTAAAACTACAATAGCAATCTCGGTGATTGCCCAAGCCCAGAAAAATGGCGGATCAGCGGCATTGATTGACGTTGAACATGCTCTTGATCCTTCTTGGGCACAAACAGTGGGTGTAAATCTGGATGATTTATTAATTTCCCAACCAGACACCGGTGAACAAGCTTTAGAAATAACAGAAACCCTAATTCGATCAGGGGCGATCGACGTAATAGTTGTCGACTCGGTTGCAGCTCTGGTTCCGCGGGCAGAAATAGAAGGGGAAATGGGGGACTCAATTATGGGCGTTCAAGCAAGATTAATGTCGCAGGCCCTGAGAAAACTAACCGGTGCGATTTCAAAATCTAAGACTGCCGCCATATTTACTAATCAATTGCGCGAAAAAATCGGCGTAATGTTTGGTAACCCAGAGGTAACCCCCGGAGGAAGAGCCCTTAAATTTTATTCCTCGATAAGGCTGGACATTAGAAAAATTGAAAATATCAAAGAGGGAGAAAAAGTCATAGGCACCAGACACAGGGTTAAAGTGGTCAAAAATAAATTAGCGCCGCCGTTTAGGGTTGCTGAATTTGACATTATGTCTGACGAGGGTATTTCCAAAGAGGGAGGGCTCCTGGATATCGCACTGGAGCTTGGTTTAGTCACAAAATCAGGAGCATTTTTTAGATGGGGAGCAAAATTGATCGGCCAGGGTCGAGAAAGTGCCAAAGCCTATTTTAAAGAACATAAAAAAGACTACGTTACACTTGAAAAAGAGATCTGGAATAAAGTTAAAAAGGGAATTCCCCAAAAGTCCAAAAAAGTTACTGACGCCGAAAGCGAGAGCGAAGAAATCTTAGAAGAAATAGCAACAGCCTAAGGTGCCTCGCGTTACTTCAATAGAACCCCAGAAAAAAAGGCCTAACCGTTTCAATATATACCTGGAAGGAAACTTCGCTTTTGCACTTGATGCCGAAAATCTTCTCAAAAATAATTTAAAAATCGGCCAGTTTTTATCTGAGGAAGAAGTAAATGATCTAACTTCAAAAGATGTACTTTCCAAACTTACAGATAAGACACTCCATTTTTTATCTCTAAGACCACGCAGCGAAAGTGAGATTTTAAATTATTTGTCAAAAAAGATTTCCAGATCTCAAAACATTCCTTTTCAAGAAGCCAAAGAGAGTTACATCACAAAAACCATTATCCAAAAATTAAAAAAGTATGATTATTTGAATGACAGGGAATTTGCCCGGTTTTGGATTCGCTCCAGGATCAAATTAAAACCAAAAGGGAAAATCGCTCTTAAAAATGAATTGCAGGTCAAGGGAATTGACAAGGAAATTATCGATTCGGTTTTATTAAACTTACCAAATCAGGTAGTAATTGCCAAAAAGGCTATCGAGAAAAAGTTAAAATTATGGAAAAGTCTCCCCCAGCAGGAACTTAAAAAAAAGGTATATTCTTATCTTTCTACGCGGGGTTTTGACTTCGAAACAATCGGCAAAGTGTTTGCCTTTTTAAAAAAATTGCGCTAGAATTGATTTTTGAAAGTAGCCGACAGAAGGTTTGTTTGCATCAAGATATGAAATTTTCTTGTAAGTCGTCTTTCTCAAATACCGACAAGTAACTTGGCTTTTGCAGCCCTATCCTTTTCTTGGCAAACTTTCCCAAATATATATGGATAAAAGACTACCTAACAAGGTTATTGTATCAGTAGGCAGATCGGCTCAGACAACTGATATAAGATCGACTGCCAAGGAAATCATTCAAGACGCCCGAGATGAAGCTTTCAGAATTAAAAAATCCGCAGAAGAGGAAGCAACAAAGATCCGCCGGGAATCTTTAGATATTGAAAAAAGAATTGCCCAAAAAGCAGAACTTTTGGAGACAAGGCTCTCGCAAGTAGAAAGGTCTGAACGAGACATGGCTTCCGCAAGAGAAGCTCTAGCGCGACGAGAGCAGGAACTGGCCAAAATTAGGGCAGACCTTGTAGGCAAGCTTGGAAAAGTTGCCTCGTTGACTGCCGAAGAGGCAAAAAAGGTTATTCTTGAAAACTTGGAAGAACAACTAAAAAATGAAATTGCCAAAAAAATCAAAGAGGCAGAAGAAAAACTTAAAGTCCAGCAAGATAGCAGAGCCAAAGAAATATTAATTAACGCTATGACAGCCGGTGCAACCGATTGGGTTGCCGAATATACCGTTTCCACTATCAAATTAGAATCCGATGAAATCAAAGGCAGAATTATCGGCAAGGAAGGAAGGAATATTCGAGCCTTCGAACTGGCAACCGGTGTTGATGTCGAACTTGACAGCGATACGCCTAACGAAGTTAGACTTTCCTCTTTTGATCCCGTAAGACGCGAGATAGCCAGAATTGCCTTAGAAGAGTTGGTCAAAGATGCCAGAATTCAGCCAACCAGAATTGAGCAGCTAGTCGAAAGGGCAAAACAACAGGTAGCAAGTGACATGTCCGAAACCGGCAGGCGCGCAGCTTATTCACTAGGTTTATACAATCTGCCGCAAGAGGCGATGGATGCATTGGGAAGGCTGAAATTCAGATATTCATATGGCCAAAACCAGCTTATAGCTGCCATTGAAACGGGAAAAATCGCCAAAAAAATTGCTCAAGAAATTGGGGCTAATGACCCGGTTTGCGCTACCGGAGGCCTTTTTCATGATATCGGTAAAACCGAAGTTGAAAAAGAAGGTACGCACGTACAATTAGGGGTGGAATTGGCTAAAAAATGGAAATTTCCGCAGGAAATAGTTGACTGTATAGCCCAGCATCATGAAGATGAACCTTTCACCTCCGCCGAATCCGTAATAGTTCACGTAGCAGACGCTGTTTCTGGTGCAAGGCCTGGCGCAAGACATGAATCGGTTGAAGACTATATCAAAAGATTGACAGATATCGAGAAAATTGCTCAAAGTTTTGGAGGCGTTGACAAGGTATATGCTATTCAAGCAGGACGGGAAATCAGGGTTATTGTTAATCCGACAACGATAGACGATGCCGGCACCGTAAAACTCTCACACGATATTAGTTCACGCTTGGAAAAAGAATTGACTTATCCTGGGCAAATTACTGTAACAGTCATCAGAGAAGTTCGCGCCCAGGATGTTGCGAAATAGTGCTATTCGGATAAATTAGTATTTGACCGAAAGTATTGTTTTAGTTATAATCCATTGCGTTGGAATAGCTTTTTCTAATTGTCTTATCCAGGAAAAGTATTCTCAGTAATTCGAATTTTATATGACAAAAAATGAACTAGTAGAAAGAGTAGCTAAAAAGGTTGGTTTGACTAAAAAGGCGGCTTTTGAAACAGTTAATGCTGTTTTTGGAAATATCCGTGAAGCTCTAGCCAAAGGTGATAAAGTAGTCGTTTCCGGCTTTGGAACATTTAAAGTCCGTCAGAGAGCAACTCGGGCAGGCAGAAATCCTCAAACAGGCTCACAAATTAAAATAGCCGGACACAAACTTCCCGGTTTTACAGCAGGCAAATCTCTTAAAAGATTTATTAAATAAGTTTCAAGAAAGTTGATTAAGCGGCTCTAAGGTATTGTTTAAGTTGTAGAAGTTTCTGTCTAGGTACTCCGGCATTTCTGGCGGCGGTTAACTGATCTCTTTCAACGGTTAGCCGAATCACGTTGTCAGGAGTCAGATCTGCAAGTTCAGTTTGTTTCTGTATAGGACTTGATGCTGTCAAAGCATCGGAAGTTATTCCCGCTACCGGTCTAACAAGTAACTGGTCTCCTTCAATAACTATTTCTGGATCAGGAATACCATGATACTGGCGGAGCCGTGCTTTAAGATCGGCTATACTCGCCTCGTCAGAACTTGGGGTAACTGTTGTTTGACCCTCAAGTAATCTTTCTCCGTTTGTCTTGTTTTCAGCCATAAAAAAAGACCCCTTCTGGCTCGAATATTATGCTTTTTAAGGCTAAAAGTCAAACAAGAATTAACGGGGTCAATCTAATCCCAGTCTAATTCTGGCAATTGTTCCGACAGATTGCATGATTGTGGCGAATCTGGTAAATGCGGTATCTACTTTCCCAAGGTCCAAATCACGATCTGCCTCACTGTCTACATATCTTGGATATCTTAAAGAAGCAATGATTGCTTGTTTAAATATAGACAGAACCACATCTTGATCAGCAGCACTTTTAGCTTCCCGCAAGCATTCCAAAGCCACTGTCATATGGGGAAAACTCTGTTTCAGTCTGGCAATGCCGGCAAGAACAATAGCTTCCTCGACTGATAATTCCAAACTTGCTTCAATTTTGTCTGGATCTGTTCGCCAGTTTTGCGGTTGTTGGATCTGATCAAGCTGATTAATTATCAGACGATGAGTGCACTCAAGCCTCCCTACCTGTGCCTCTTTACTCATAGACCGATGGTCTACATAAGTAGTTTCCAGAAATCAAATCAATTTGATTTCTATTCAATCGTGATAAGATATTTTTGTGGAAAAACGTGACGGTTTTTTAAAACATCAATTAATAAGTTTTTCCTATGCCTTGGAAGGGATTGTCTATAGTTTTAAAAAAGGTATCCATTTTAAAATTCACATTCTTGCGGCAGTAGTCGTCACGATTCTCGGTTTTGTGTATTCAATTACCGCACCCGAATGGCTTGTCGTGATTTTGATATCCTCAGCCGTAATTGCAGCGGAGGCCATTAACACGGCGATTGAAGAAACAGGAGATGTTTTGCATCCCGAACATCACCCCGGGGTAAAACTTGCCAAACATTGCGCGGCCGGCGGAGTACTTATTTTATCGATTGCCGCTGTTATTATTGGATTAATTATTTTTATCCCAAAGATCATTGGTTAAATAATCTGCTTGTGCTAAAATTTCATACCTATGAAGGGGAGTTTTTATATCAAGACATTTGGTTGTCAACAGAATTTGGCAGACAGCCAGCGCATCGCTTCTTACTACGTGGCGCGCGGTTTTAAACCAGCCCGGAATTCAAAGTCCGCATCAGAAATTGTTATTAACACCTGCATGGTCCGTCAGTCTGCAGAAGACAAAGTAACTGGACTGGTGAAGAATATTGCCAAATCCGCAAACGGCACGAAACCCAAGATTGTCATCACCGGCTGTATAGTAGGCATGGCCGTCCGCGATGAGTCAGGAAAATACTTAAGGGCTCTTAAAAAGAGAATGCCCGAAGTCGACGAATTTCTTCCACTTGAAGAAGTCGGTTTTGATTATCCGGCCCTAAGGAATGATGTAACCCATGCTTGGGTTCCAATATCAAACGGCTGCAATAACTTTTGCACGTTTTGTGTTGTCCCTTTCACCAGAGGTAGGGAAGTATCTCGACCTTTTGCAGACATCATTGTCGAAATCAAAGACTTGGCAAATAAGGGGTGTAAAGAAATTACGCTTTTAGGCCAAAACGTCAATTCATATGGAGCAGATTTGGTAAAAAATGCCAAGGCAGGATACAAGCTGCCGAATGGTCGAATCGTCAAACCGGTGATGGTCAAACACTTAGGCAGATACAGGATTCCCACACTTTTCCCTTATTTACTCGGGGAAGTTTGTAAGATAGAGGCCCACCCCGCAAAGTCGAGTTCCTCGAATCTGAGTGATCTCGGAATCAAAGATCTGACTCGACGAAGTGGGGGAATTGAAACCGTTAAATTCATCTCTTCAAACCCTTGGGATTTCTCAGATGAACTGATTAAAGTCATTGCCAAAAATCCCAGAATTGACAGAAACCTTCATCTGGCTGTCCAATCCGGTGACAATTCAATTCTTAAAAAAATGAACAGATGGTACACAAGAGAGGAATATCTTGACCTTATAACAAGAATCAGATCTAAAATTCCCAAAGCTCAAATATCAACAGATATAATTGTGGGATTTCCCGGTGAAACTAATAAACAATTCGAAAATACGGTTAAGCTTGCCGAAGAGGTGAACTTCGCTTATGCCTACGTTTCCAAATACTCTGCCAGACCAAATACAGCCGCTACAAAAGCCCTAAACGATAACGTTCCTCACATCGAAAAGGAGCGCCGTTTCCATATTCTAGACAAACTGATCAATCACAAAGGGAATCTGCGCACAGCAGTGCATTAGAATTTTACTTTTTGGATACAATCGAATCAACTATATAAAGAGGCCTTTTTTTCACTTCTTCATAAACTCTGCCCAAATACTCCCCGATAATGCCGACAGAAATTAACTGTATACTGCCCAAAAAAAGTATGATCACCGTAGTGGAAGCCCACCCGGGAACAGTTTGGCCGATAACAGTTCTGTACACAGAATAAATTATCAATAAAAGCAAAACCGCCACAGTCACAACTCCCATGATAGAAACGATTCTTAATGGCATCAGAGAAAAAGACAAAATGCCGTCAAGCGCGAATTTTATCATTGAAAATAACGGGTACTTGGTTTTCCCTGATAATCTTTTATCCCTTACGAATTCTATACCTACTTGAGAGAATCCAACCCAGCTGATTAGGCCTCTCATGAATCTCTGGTATTCTCTTGTTCTTCTTAAAACTAAAATAACTTTTCTAGATATTAACCTGAAGTCACCCGTGTCAAGAGGAATTTTAGTTCCCGATAGAGTCCTCATCAATCTATAAAAAATAGAGGCCGTAAGTTTTTTAAAAATACTTTCGCCCTCCCTTGCTTTTCGTACAGCATAGACGACATCAAAACCCTCCTGCCATTTTTTGATCATTTTTGGAATTACTTCCGGCGGATCCTGTAAATCTGCGTCAATAATAATCGCCGCATCTCCAATCGCATGATCAATGCCGCAGCTGATGGCAATTTGGTGTCCAAAATTTCTGGATAAATTTATAAGTTTTATATTCTTATCTTTAACGATTATTTTCTCTATAATCTCCTCTGATCGATCGTCGGACCCATCATTTACAAAAATAATCTCGTATTTAAAACCCTTAAGGTTCTTTCCAATTCTCTCATACAAAATTGGAATATTTTCTTCCTCGTTTAAAACCGGAATAATTATGGAAATCAAGTTATCCTGCATGACCATAAACTTCCGAGGACTAAGAGTCCTCGGCCTTGCCTGCCGGCAGGCAGGTATTCTCCTTCAAGTTTTAGGCCCGCATCCGCCTTTGGCGGAGAGGACCGCATGGCACTGTATACATGAGCGAGTAGATACTTTAGTCCTCATAAGTATGTATTCGCTTTCGCATTCATCCCAACGACTTACTCAGGGTGTTCTGCGAGCGACCATAAAAAGTATACCATTAACACCTTAATTAAATATTAGCGCCAAGAATTCAACCAGAAATAATAATTGTTAAAGTTGGTTGAGACTGGGACTGCCGCTACATGAGGGTAAAAATAAGCGAATGTCGCAATTACCAGCAACAAATATCCCAAAACTACGACTTTCCCACCCTTCAACTGCCAAAAATCATTAAGCGCAATTGCCAGCAAAATAGCCAGAAATATCACTGATGGGGTGTAGTGGTATAAAAACATTATTCTTGGCGATAGAGCCCAGGGAAGCCAAAAACCCAAGAAACCGCAAATAACCAGTCCTAGGGAAAATGTAGGTTTTTTGATAAATTTATATACAGTGTAAATAACCGCTAATATTCCCGGCCAAAAAATTGCCGGGTTGCCGAAAGCATAAATTTGGGCAATTTTGTCGCCAAAGTTTCCAACATAATAATAGACAGGTCTAAGATCAAAAGGCCATGTATACCATAATGACTGATAAGCATGGGTAGCCTTAAGCCTTGTGTGATACCAATACATTTGCTGATTGACGTTCCAGACAATGGCCATTTTGTCGCAGAAATCGTTTGCCAAAACCGGGCGGCAAAGTGCCTGTTCAATCATTACCACTTTACTTCTTCGGTCGATACGTTCAGCAATAGTAGGATCACTGACAAAGAAAAATGGCGTGTAAGACAAAAAATAAATAATTACTGGAATTAGGCCAAAAAAGATAGGACCCCTAATCAGTGCCTTTTTAATCAATAATTTTCTCTCTGCGCCTGTTTTTTTAAGAAATTCATTCACAAACCAAAACGCAAAAATGAAAATAATGTAGACAGAAGTCCACTTAGAAGCAAGTGAAGCCCCAAAAAAGAGTCCGGTCAGCAAATATCTTCTGGATAGTAACGACCAAATGGTTAAAAGCATGAAAAAAATAAAATAGGCATCATTCATACCAATTCTAGATTGAACAAAAAGCAAGCTTTCAAAAATCAAAAGTAAAGAAGCTGTCAGTGCTATGAATCGACTGTTGAAAAGTTTTTTAGTCAAAAGATAGACTAAAAATATAATTCCGACTCCGGCCAGGGCGCCAAAAAACCTCCAACCAAATGGATTCATTCCAAAAATAATCATTCCTCCAGCCATAAAAAGTTTAGCCAGCGGAGGGTGGGTCCACTCGTAAGCAAAACCGGCAGGCGGCGTATTCCAGAATTCCCAGGCGGCAGGATTTCCTAAAAGCATTTCTTTGGCAGTAAAAGCATGGTAAACCTCGTCAAAATGATAAGTATCGGGAGTGCCAAGTCGCCAAAATCTGGTAAAAAAAGCAAGAAGAAGAATTAGTAAGATTGGCAAAAACTTAAATAGTTTTTGGTTGATCAAAATCGGACCTCTCTTTTAATAATATGGTAAGTAATATAACAAACACAAAAATATTTATAATGGAAATTAGATTGATTATATTCGTACCAAAAATGAAGCGAAAATTTTGAGTTACCCACACAAAACTGAAATATAAATTAGCTATATAAGTAACGGATAATATGCCCACAAAAATCCAAAGTTCTTTCTTAAATATCGCCGCAAGCATCAGGAAGATTAAAGGTGTCAAAAGCAATCTTTCGTGGACTCTTGTTAAAAAAATGAAAGCGCCTAAAAACATCAAAGCTAGCGAAAAATTAAGAATAAATATTTTTTCTAAGGCTGTATCGACTCTATATTTTCTCCAAAAATTCCACAATATTAAAATTGTGATAATTGTAAATGTTAGCAATCCCCAGTAATGCAAAGTTAACCCAGACCAAATTTGTGAATCGGGCCTCCACCATCTTTGACCAATCGCCCAAAAGTTGAAGGCATTAACACTTGTATACTGGTACTGATCCAAGCCCACCGAATAACGTTCAAAAATAAATCGAAAAAGATTTAGTTTATTGGAAAACGGAATAAATGCCCCTAAAAACAAAAAGGAGGAGATTATGACACCCTTGAGAAATTCAGAAACTGGCCATTTGTCTTTGACGACTACAAGAATAATAAATGGCAAAAGAAAGATTCCTTGTGGTTTGACAAGCAGAGCAATTGCTAAACTTATTCCTGATAGTATTGTTCTTTTCTGAAGCAAAAAAAGAAAAGTAAGAATATAAAATAAAGTGTTTATAACATCGATTTGGCCCCAAAGAGAAGAATTGGCAAAAATGGCCGGATTAAATGCAAATATACTAGCTATAATTAAAGACTTTTTCTGACTAAAAAACTTCTGGCTCGCTTTATAAGCTACAAAAACAAGTGTTAAATCGGCCAATATCGCAGGCAACTTATAGATAGTTTCCACAGGAATTGTCAGGCCAATTCCGTAAAGGAAGTTTTTAATATAACCTAAAAGCCATAATACATAAAGGTAGCCAGGGAGATAATCCGACCAAGCATCATAAAATCTCAAAAATCCAACCTCCACCAACCTATTACTCCACCCAATCCAATCGCCGATATCAATTGGGAGACTTCCATAAGGTGCAATCATCAATCTGAAGACAAAAGCAACTGCTAAAATTAGTACAATTAGATAATTCATCAACTATAAAAATCTATATATTTAGTAACCACAAAGTACCTAAAATGTTAACAGCTAAAGAAATTGTGAATAATGATAAGACAAATACAAAATGGAAATCATCTACAACTCTTGCTAATAATAAAATAATCAGAGGAATAGCGTCCAAGACATACCGGTAATTAAATTGGAGCCATCCAGTACCCCAAAATGATAGATGGAATAAAATTATTAATAAAATACAAAATATAATTGAAAGATTAAAAAGAATAGAGACCAAGTTTTTCCAATATTTTTTGTTGAAAATATAAAATACAAGAAAAAATAATGGAGATAAAAGCAAAAAGCTGTTCCCTTCTGGATCAAATTTGATATATGGGAAAATATTGATAAATTTCGGAGCATTAATAAACATATAATGAAAATTGTGTGGTATGTATGCAAAGTTTAAAATTCCGAATTTAATTTTATCTTCTGTAAATCGTAGGGCAAATTTTTGATAAGAATAGCCACTCTCCAAGACTGAACCAAATCTTTGGTAATTATATATGCCTGCTATTATTAATATTATTAAGAATACACATAAAGAATAAGTGAGCCTTTTTATCCCCAGGCTGAATTTATCTTTTGCTTTTAGATGACTGATTATAATTAAGGTGAGAAAAAAAGGTAAATAAAATATGAATGTATTCCGACCCCATATCGCCAATCCTAAGAATGATGATGATGTTAATAAATAAATAAGGTATTTTTTCTTAACATAAATTAAAAGAAGAGCTAAAGAGATTAGTGAAAATAATGTTGTTACAGCTTGTGATGTAAACCAAACACCTCCGTTGACAGATACCGAAAAATAAACTGTGCCGAAGGCGAAAAATAAACAAAGTAGGAAGATTTTAAAATTTGACAAACGTGCCAATCCTATTTTTCGCATCTGACTTAATGTTGTATATAAAGCTAAAGGCCCAAAGGCTCCCAAAATCGCTGTGTATAAGGCATCACTGAAATTAACCCCAAAGGGAATCATGAAAGGCAAAATAAAAAGTATGGGAGTAGGACCCCAATACATATATTTTTTCCCTTTAAAAAAACTAAGATCATGATCCCATGAAGGATTATCAAGGGAAAGTTTACCTGACAAGACGGAGTAAGATAAATGGCTAAAGTAATTTGCAGGGTTTGTGGGAAATGAAAAAGTTAACCTTCCAGCAAATAATATATATAGCGTTAACGACGTAATCAGTAATATCATTGGGTAAATAGATAGTGAATGAATAAAATTAAGTTTCATTAGCTTGCATGATTAAAATAAATGTAAATTTAAAAAGCCCATTGTCCCATCACGAATAGGGTATTAAAAAATAGTAAAAATGCTCCAGAGATAAAAGTAAAAACAATAAAAAGGAATTTATTATTTGTCCACGTAGCCAATATTATATAGATGGGGAATAAAACTAACGAATATCTAGGTGTACTTAAAATAAATGATGTTGAGGAAAATAATAAAAAGGAAGAAATAATGTAAATACCCCATGGTTTTCTTACCCTGATGAGAATATATAACCCTAAAATAAGCAATGAGATTAAATAAATTGGTTCTTGAGAGAAAACTAAAAATTCTCGGAAATTATCATGTTGTAAGGCATAAGCGATACTGTTTTTAATTCCCACCCATGGAAAGGAAAAAGATTTATACCAATGATCATAAAGAACACTCAAAAAATAAAATGGATTTTTAAAAAGAGACCAATTCAATAATAAATATACCGAGAACCCACCCAAAATACTTATAGGATAAAAAACATCGCTCAATTTTCTACTTCTTCCTGTAAGAGTTATAAGCAGAAAAGAGTTTAATCTTGTCAAACCAGCTAAAAATCCTACAAGAGAAGAAACAAAAACCCTCTTTTTATAAATAGCTAAATATCCTCCTAATGACAAAGCCAAAAAAACACTTTCAGTATATCCGGATAGCATAAAATATGAGGTGGGGAAGATATTCAAAAACCAAACTGCCCTAGCACCATTTTTTTCTCCAAAATTCTCGATGGCTAGCCTATATAAAAGAATACTTGCAAAAATACTTCCTAAAAAAGAAACTATCATACCAGCCAAGATAAAATTTCCGAAAGTTACAAAACTAAAAATTTTGACTAAAAAAGGATAAAAGGGTAAAAAGACAATGAAAACATCCTCCCGCATGTTGGTTAGGGGAGTCGATCTGTAACCATTTTCGGCTATGAAAAGATAATGTTGTGAATCCCATCTATTCCAGATCTCTAAGAATTGAGACGGGGAAGAAATCGTCTGTTGAGTAAAAATTTGGAATGCGAAAAACGAGAATATAAGAAGGGAAATTTTAGTTAATAGGCAAATCGCCAGAGGTTTCTTGTATTTGTTAATAAATTTATTTAAAAACACCGCTTTTAGTATATGGAAAATTTATCAGATAGGAAAGCAGTTGTCATTTATGGCACTACAGCAACCGGTAAAACTGCACTTGCCATAAAGCTTGCAAAAAAGTTCAACGGCGAACTTATTTCAGCCGATTCACGACAGGTATACAAAGGTCTTGATATCGGAACCGGCAAGGTAAGCTTAGAGTCGAAAGTGGAGAAGCACAAAGGTTTCTGGATTGTCGATGGCACAAAAATCCACGGTTTTGATCTTGTAGAACCTGGTGGTCAATTTACTGTCGCAAACTTCCTCGAGGTCGCTTCTGCTTCATTGTTTCGAATCAGTGCAGCAAAAAAGTTACCAATAATTGTCGGAGGCACTGGTTTTTATATGAAAGCGTTGATTGATGGTATTGGGTCAATCGGTGTTCCTTCTGATATGAAACTTCGTAATCGACTCGAAAAATTGTCTGTCGATCAACTTTATCAAAAACTTGAAAAGATTAACCTCAATCGCGCAAAAGCCATGAACGAGTCAGACAGAAAAAATCCGAGACGTTTGATTAGGGCGATTGAAGTTGCAACATATAAAAAGAAATCCTCCTTCGCTCATGAAGTGTCGGAGGACAAGCAAGAAGCTACCCACTACTCACTACCAACTACAAACTACCTGCTCTTCGGACTGACCGCTCCTAACGGCTATCTTTACACAAGAGCAGATCTTTGGCTGGAAACTCGTCTTAAACATGGAATGGTTAGGGAAGTCGAAAGTCTCATAAAACAAGGGATAAGCACCAGATGGCTTGACGATCTCGGCCTTGAATACCGATGGATAGTAAGATATTTAAAAAAAGAGGTGGACTACGATCAAATGGTCGAAAAATTAAAAGGCGATATCCATAGTTTCATAAGACGTCAAAAAACTTGGTTCAGAAAATTTAGACAAATGCAGCTGTTTGATATCTCCAAATCTGATTATCAAAAACGAATAGAAAAAGTCATTAATGACTGATATACTTTAGAAAATGCCTGAAGACAGACCACCAGTCAGAGTAGAAATCTCCTATAAAACTGTAGTTTTCGCAACACTGTTTTTAATAGGCCTTTGGTTCATTATTCAAATTAGAGAAATAATCATTTTAGTATTTCTTTCGATTATTCTTTTAGCGGCGCTTTTAAAGCCTGTTGAGTGGTTAAATTCAAAAGGCGTACCAAGAGTACTTTCAGTTCTGCTTGTTTATATCCTCGTAATTTCCTTTATTTCCGCAGTTATTGGTGTGATTGTTCCACCATTAATATCGCAGACGTCTGATCTTATCTCCCGGCTTCCTCAAATAATATCGACGATCAACGATTTTTTGATATTTCATCAAATACCAGTTGAAGATCTTTCTCAACTTATTGCCAGGCAAATCCAAAGCATTGGCGGAAATTTAATAGCAATTTCAAAAACAATTCTCTCAAGCATATTTCTACTTTTAACAATTTTGGTCTTTACTTTTTATTTGCTCTTAGATTGGAAGAAGTTTGTGAAGCTTGTTTCTTCCCCATTTTCCGGAAAACAGGAGAAAAAAATTTCTGAGGTAATGATTAAAGTAGAAAGAGGACTGGGAAGATGGGTCAGGGGTCAGCTGGCCCTTTCGATGATTGTTGGGGTTTTAACTTACGTAGGCCTTAGAATTCTAGGAATTCCGTATGCGGTACCTCTTGCACTTATTGCTGGAATTCTTGAAATCGTCCCGATAATTGGGCCGATTGTTTCTGCTATTCCGGCAATTCTGGTTGGTTTAACAATCGCGCCCGTCATGGGACTGGCTGTTGCCGCATTGTTTCTAATAGTTCAACAATTGGAAAATAATTTTATCGTTCCGATGGTAATGTCCAGGGTGGTTGGGCTTCAGCCCCCGATTATTATCATTGCTCTTTTAATCGGAGCCAAACTTGCTGGCATTGGAGGGGCATTTTTGGCTGTGCCAGTTATTGTTGTCACAAAAATTATTATTGCGGAAATATTGTCCGAAGATGAACGATTGGAAGACGACCTAAAGGAAGATTAAAAGCTTTTGGGAAGATAATAAGCCAGATTCTGTTCTAACGATCATCTGTCTCAAAGTGACGCTAAGTTTCACCTTGCCCGCCGATTTGGCGGATGCCCCTACTTGAAGTCTCGTGCAAGCTATTTAAGTCGACTTCGGTCTGGGTTGCAGCAGGTGGGATTGCCCGTTTCACTTCCGCTCGTCTCTGTTGCTCTCAGATCTTGTCAATTCATGATCTGTTCCAAACTCCACATGCGGATAAAGAGTTTAGACACCAGCGCTTGGCCCTCGACAGGCTCAGGCCACCCTGAGTTTAATCGAAGGGTACGCGTCGGAGCTTACACTCCACCACTTGCTTGCCGCTGTCTGGACTTTCCTCCCCTCGTCGCTTCGCTCCTCTGGGGTAAACCTAAGGGGCTTGCCCTGAGCGAACTTAGTGAGCGAAGGGCGATCGTTCTTCTTCCCAAAAGCAGCTTATTTTATCAAAATAAAGAGTTTATCTCAACCGTAAGACAATTTGACAAGTGAATATGATTTGTACTTATATAGAACTAGAGATGGCCAAAAAAGCAGTTCTAAAGAAGGTAAAAAATAATCCGCTTTCTCAACTTTTAATTGCGGCTACGGTGGCTATTATTTTAGTTGCCTCCTACCAGGCTGTTACCCAAAACGATATCACTTCTATTGCACCTACCCAGCTATTTCTAGTAGCAGGAGTCTTAGCAATCCTTGGTCTTTACCTCAAAGACGAAAAGTAATCGTCGAAATTAACTCCCAAATTAGATATACTGTAAGCGTTAATTCTGCCTAAAATTTTAATTCTAATGAAGCGGTTGGTCGTATTAATCTCTAACATCGGAACGGGTACAAACCTCCAAGCGATAATCGATGCCACCAGAAATAAAAAAATTAACGCAACTATTAGCGCAGTTATCAGCGATACCAAACAAGCTCAAGGACTTATGCGAGCCCAAAAAAATAATATCCCGAGAGTAATCAATAAGAAAAAAGAAGATCTTCTCGAAGTTCTTAAAAAAGTTAATCCGGACTATATTTGTCTTGCCGGCTGGAGGCAAATCATTTTGGATGAGGTAATTGACGTTTTCCCAGACAGAATTTTAAATACCCATCCAGGCCTTATTCCCGATAATCTGGATGAAACGGTCAAAAATCCTGACGGTACAGCTGCCCTTTGGAATAAAGGCAAAATGACCGATCACGCCATCCAAAATTTCTTGGATAGCAAAGCAACCTATGCTGGTTGCACCAATCATTTTTTATCACACGAATTCGACTTTGGACCAGTTTTGGGCCATTGTTTTGAAAAAATCCGCAAAAACGATACTGTTGATTCACTCTACACGCGGCTTAAGAAAAAAGAAAACGCTCTATATGTCAAAGTTTTATCAAAACTTTGCAAATAATTATGAGATCTAAAACTGTTTTAGTTGTTGATGGCGGCGGTAGAGGATCGGTTCTTGTTGATAAATACTTACAGAGTTCTTATGTCAATAGAGTTTTGGCAGTTCCGGGAAACGATATGATGACATTAGCTACAAAGAACCGCGTCAAAATTTTTCCCGACACGAAAACCACAGACGTAGAAAAAATTGAAATAATTTGTCAAAAAGAAAAGGTTGACCTTATTGATGTAGCCCATGACGATGCAGTAGCGGCGGGTCTTGTTGATAGCTTAGTCGGCAAGGGTTTTAAGGTACTTGGACCAACCAAAGCCGCCGGGCAGATCGAGTGGGATAAATCATGGGCCAGAAATTTTATGAAAAAATTTAGTATTCCATCACCAAATTTCAAAATCTGTCACTCAACAAAAGAAGGCACTGATTACATAAATGGACAAAAGGAAGCGCAGTGGTACGTCAAAGCTGCGGGCTTGGCTAGTGGCAAAGGTGCGCTTTATGCGAAAGATAATAGCCAGGCAGTTGAAAATATCAAAAAAATGTCAAAATTCAAAGAGGCAGGAAAAATTTATTTAATAGAGGAATGTGTTGAAGGTGAAGAATTTTCCTCATTTGCCATTGTTAATGGAAGTGATTTTAAAATTATCGGTCATGCCCAAGATCACAAAACCGTTTATGACGGTAATCTTGGACCAAACACCGGCGGTATGGGTTGCAGTTCTCCGCCAATGGTTATCACTAAAAATATTGAGAAACAGATTGAATCAATTTTTGCCAAAGTTACAAATGGTCTTGTTGAAATTAAAAGACCATATCTTGGTATTTTGTATCTTGGAGGAATGATAGACAAAAAAGGAAAAGTTGCTGTCATTGAATTCAATGCCAGGTGGGGAGATCCAGAGGCTCAGGTTGTTGTCCCGGCGCTTCAAAATGATCTTTATGAATTAGCGATTTTAACTATAGATTCAAAGCTAAAATCCCTGAAAGTTAAACTTGACAATAAATATCGGATTACAGTCGCTGCAACTTCTCGAGGTTATCCAGACGATTATTCTAAGGTGATAGATAAAGAAATATACGGCCTTAACAAAGTCCTAATGACTAAGGACTTAAAAATTTTTGGAGCGGCGGTTAAAATAGAGAAGGCAAGAAACTTTGCAAACGGGGGAAGGCTATTTTATATAACGGCTGAAGGTAAAAATGTTGCAGAAGCAAGAAAAATAGCCTATAATGCGCTTTCTCAAGTCTATATCGAGGGCAATAATCTGCACTATCGTACAGATATAGGCTATCGAGATCTAGAGAGGTTCTATGCAGGTAGGAAAACCTAAAGTTCTTATCAGTGATGGAGAAGGCCCCCTTGTTTTTAATGATCTATCGCGGGGTATTACGGCAAGAAGACACCCGTTAGGAGTTATTCTTTTCGATTCACTAAGCCTTTACAATGCATTTATTGCAGAAACACGAGGACCGAACCAGCCTGGTGAGACTCTCGCCCTACTTGTTCCCCACCTATTGACTCATAAAATCACAGATGATGATTTAAGAGAAGAAGCCAGAACTACTACTTTTGCAAGAGGAGTAGAAGAATACTTAGAAAATCTTAGAGAAAACGGTTGGCAAGTAAGAGTAATTTCCACTGCTTATTCCCATCTTTGGCAGGAAGTAGGCCCTAAGCTTGGTATTCCTCAGTATCATATAGCAGCCACTAAACTTTCGCTAGCGGACTTGGAAGGTCCTTGGAATGCGAATCCTGCACTAACAGAAGCAGTTTTAAAGGTTGAAGATTTCATTGCTTTTTATCAAGACCAAATAAAAAGTGCAATAGAAAGTTTCAGGGAAGGTGCTTCTCTCCTCGACATCTTTTCTGAAATAGAGGTGATGAGAAATCTTGGGGCACGCTTTGACACCTTATACTCTCGTACTTTGCCCGAAGAAGGATATAATCCGTTGCAGGCTGTCGAGGTTATTGGTGGAGAAAGAAAGACTCAAAAGGCAATCGGTTTCCTAAAAGAATTAGGTGTAGAACCATCTGAGGTCGTATACATCGGTGATAGTATCACCGATGACAGGGCCTTGAAATTCTTCAGAGAATCTGACGGTTTGGCAATTGCTGAGAACGGTGATACTTTTGCGGTTCGAAATGCCTCTATTGCCATAGCAAGCGAAGACTCCTCTCATAAGGTTGAACTCTTAGAAGCCTGGGCAAATGGAGGCTTGGAAGCGGTGAGAAGATTTACTGATGAAGAACCGTCTATAGCAAAAGAAAGAGATATGGGAAGTGGAAGAAGATTTTTAAAAGTGTTCCATATTTATGAGGGGAGTAATCACGCAGAAATAGCTAGAAATCTACGCGGGTCAAGATTGCGATTGCAAGGGGTAAACTCTTCCGTTATTTAGCAAATGCTTAAAGTTGTTGGTTTTGGGGCGCTCAATGTTGATAATATTTTTAAAGTAAATAATCTTTCTCTTGCTGAAAACCCAGCGCACCCAGTTGATATTCAAGCAGGTGGTAATGCCGCAAATACAATAACAGCCTTAGCAAAACTCGGTGTTTCTTGTGGTTTCATTGGTATAGTCACTAACGATGCTTATGGAAAATTAATTCTTTCAGAATTCAGAAGACGTAATGTTGATACCTCTCACGTACTTATTCGCAAATCAGAAACATTGATTAACTCCGGACTGGTTGAAACTTATGTTGATAGAAAGGGCAGAAGGATGCTCTTTGTGAAACCTGGCGTTAATAGTACTCTATCCTTAGAAGAGATAGATTCTGAGTATTTTAATAAGACATCAGTTGTTCACTTCAGTTCTTTCGTCGATGACCAGCAGTTTCATATTCAAAAAACATTAATTAAACAAATTCCTAAGGATGCTATAGTCAGTTTTGCCCCAGGCAGTCTTTATGTAGAAAGAGGTCTAAAAGCCCTAGAGCTATTTATTAAAAGAACAGATATTTTATTTTTAACAAGAAAAGAAACATATTATTTAATCGGTCAGAATTTTAATAAAGCATCAGAAAAATTGCTCACGATGGGGCCGAGAATCGTAATTATTACGCTTGGGGAAAAAGGCAGTTTTATTGCAACCAAACATGAGCGACATAGTGTAAGAGCTCGAAATGTGAAAGTAGTTGATACCACAGGAGCCGGTGATGCGTATGCAGCCGGATTTTTGTATGGGATTATCAATAAGTTTCCGATTAAAAAGTGTGCCGAAATTGCCAGTGCTCTTGCTAGTTTTTCAGTTCAAAAGTTAGGAGCAAGAGCCGGTCTCCCAAATAGAAAAGAGCTTACTTCTGTTGTATCATTAGCCAAATGATTTACGAGGTAAGAGTAGCCTCAAAAGAAGATAGTGACCCCAAAGGCCAGGATCTTCTTGCGGAAATTAGAAGAACCCCCAAGATTACTCCGATTAAAAAAATAAAAACAGCCAAAGTTTACCGATTAGAAGGCATTTTAAAAAAAGAAGCATTGGAATTCACAAAAAAAGTTTTGTTTGAGCCAATTGATCAAAAAATGTCACTCGATGGCCCAATTTTTAAAGATGCCGGTCAAATTATAGAGATTGCTTACAAGCCGGGCGTAATGAACCCGGAAGCTGGATCTCTTCTGAAGGCAGGAAAAGATTTAGGAATTAAACTGGCTGCTGCCGACTCCTCATACGAATATGCCTTTTTTGGAAAAATTACCAAAGACCAAGCTAGGGATCTAATAACTAAACTGCGTCTTTACAATCCCCTGATAGAACACATTGTAGATCATAAGCCAAAAACATTATTAATTACGGGCAAAGTCGGTAAAACCCAAAAAGTACCGTTACAAAATATGACAGAAGAAGAGCTGGTGGATCTTTCTAGGGATAAGCTATTTTTAAATCTTTCAGAAATGAAAGTTATCCAAAACTATTTCAAAAAGATAAACAGAGACCCCACCGATTGTGAGATTGAAACTCTTGCCCAAACATGGAGTGAACATTCAGGCCATAAAACATTTAAGGCAAAGATAATAATCGATGGCAAAGTCAAAGAACCCCTCATTGCTCGTCTTAAAAAAGAGGCACTTAAGCATAAAAAAAATATTGTTTCCGCTTTCGTTGATAATGCGGGAGTTATGGATTTTTATGACGGTTGGGCAATTAATGGAAAGGCAGAAACCCACAACAGTCCGTCGGCAATAGAGCCATACGGTGGAGCCATGACAGGCAGCGGTGGAGTTTTCAGGGATATAGTTGCAACTGGACAGGGAGCAAAAACACTAATTTCAACAGACGTTTTTTGTTTGGCAAATTGGAATATGGATCCCAAAAAACTTCCCAAAGGTTCACTACCGCCAGGATATCTACTCACAAGAGTAGTTTCGGCCGTCCGGGATTACGGAAACAGAATAGGCATCCCAACCAATAATGGCTCCTTTCATTTCCATGACGATTTTCGGGCCAAGCCAACAGTCCTAGTCGGGGCGTATGGGATCTTACCCAAAAAATATGCCCAAAAAGGCAAGCCCCAAAAAGGAGACATAGTTGTAAGTATGGGTGGAAGAATAGGAAGAGACGGAATTCATGGAGCCACTTTCGCCTCCGGTGAAATGACCCAAAGAACTATCACAGTCAATGCTCAGGCAGTACAAATCGGTAATGCGATAGAAGAAAAAAGAACCTTCGACGCCATTATGGAAGCCCGTGACCAAAACTGTATAAGGGCAATGCAAGATAGCGGCGGCGGAGGCTTGTCGTCTGCCATAGGAGAAATGGGAGCAGAAACCGGAGTTTCGGTCCAGTTGAAAAACGAAAGACTTAAATATCAAGGTCTAAGTCCTTGGGAAATTTGGCTTTCTGAATCTCAAGAAAGGATGGTTCTGGCAATTCCAAAAAACAAAATTAAAAAGTTCCAAAAAATCTGCAAAAAATATAATGTAGAATTTTCGGTACTTGGCACCTTTGATGGCAGCAAAAAGTTAAAAGTCTTCTACGGCAAGGAGAAAGTTTGCGATTTAGAAATGCAGTTTCTTCATGAAGGATTGCCTCAAAGGATTATGAGGGCTAAAAAGGTTGCAATTTCCAGATCAGAAGAAGGTAAAAACGCCAAATTTCCTAAAAATCAAACAGAATGGATCAAAATTTTACAAAAAGTGTTATCAGATGGAAACATTTGTTCTAAGGAACCGATTTTAAGAATGTATGACCACACTGTTCAGGGCACCAGTGTTCTTCAGCCGTTTGCCGGGGAATTTTACAATGCTCCTAATGACGCGGCCGTAATCAGGCCGATTTTAAACAAATCATATGGGATGATTGTTTCTCACGGGGTAAATCCTATTTTGGTAAGAATTGATCCGTACTGGGGAAGCATTTGGGCGGCAACAGAAGCCATATCAAACTATGTTGCAGTAGGCGGAGTCTATCAAGACGCATCGCTTGTCAATAATTATATTTGGCCATTTCCCGATGAGGAATCTCTGGGGTCTCTGGACAAGTCAGTCGAGGCAGTCGTTGATTTTATGAAGACCTTAAAGATTCCGGTAATTTCCGGCAAAGATAGTCTTTCTTCTACATATCGCTCAGATAATGGTTTTGTTCTGAAAATTCCGCCCGTTTTGTGTATTTCCGTCTTTGGTAAAATCCCCGATGCTGCAAAGACTGTTTCTTCAGACTTTAAAAAAACGGGATCAACGGTCGTTTTAGTCGGCAAGACTGACACTTTGTCGATGGGGGGCTCTGTATACTTTGCCAAAAATAATCTCCCCGGAGAAAGCGTCCCTAAAATTGACCTTAAAATACTACCCAAAGTTTTAGATGTTATTAACCGCGGTGTTTCAAAAGGCAAAATTTTTGCCTGTCACGATGTTTCGGAAGGCGGAATTATAACGGCACTTTTTGAAATGTGTCTAGGTGGGGCAGTTGGAGCAGAAATAAAAATCGAAAACAAAGATAGACCGGATTATTTTCTATTTAACGAAACTGCAGGTTGTTTTATCGCTGAAGTGGCAAATGAGAAAGTAGCAAGAAGTTTATTTAAAAACGTTCCATATTCGATTCTCGGGAAAACACAATCAAAGCAGACAATTTCAGCAACCCCCATTTTTTCTGTCGAAGTTGAAAAACTCAAAAAAGTTTGGCAGAAACCATTAGAGGAGGTATTTATTTAATGAAACCAAAGGTTTGTGTATTGAGAGCAGAAGGCATAAATTGCGACGAAGAAACTTTTTACGCCTTTGAAAAATTTGGTGGCCGGCCCGAGTTTGTTCATGTTAACCAACTTCGCGAAAAATCAAAAAAACTCAAAGAGTTTCAAATCTTGGCAATTCCGGGAGGTTTTGCTTATGGAGATGACGTTTTTTCCGGAAAGATATTGGCAGTTGAGCTTATCAGTTTTTTAAAAGATCAGCTTAGCGACTATATAAATAAGGAAGGATTAATTATTGGAATTTGTAACGGATTCCAGGTTTTGGTTCGAACTGGACTTTTACCCTTTGGTAATCTAGGAAAGATGGATGCTACGTTAACTCTAAACGACAGCGGACATTTTGAATGCAGATTTGTAAAAATGAGGATAGAAAAATCGAAAGCGGAATTTCTTGACCCATATGTCGGCCAGACGATAGATATTGCCGTAAACCATGGCGAGGGCAAATTTTATGCTCTACCTAAAGATCTAATAAAGATCGAAAATGAAAATCTTGTTTTCTCTCGGTACGTGGATGAAAAGGGAAAACCAGCTAAAGAATATCCGCAAAATCCAAATGGTTCACTTAATGCGATTGCCGGTGTTTGCGACCCAACAGGTCATATTATTGGTCTAATGCCTCATCCGGAAAAAATTGTTGACATTACTCAACACCCTAATTGGCGACGAGGCAATGTCAAGGCCAAGGGGGGTTTTATATTTGAAGGCATGATAAAATTTGCAAAACAAAGGTGATGAAATCTAAGATAACCTACTCTCAGGTTGGCGACAATTATTTTATAAAAGACCCCGCAAATAAGCTTTCACAACAAGCCGCCAAGAAAACAGGAATAAATCTTAAAAAAACTGGGTTTAATGAAATTCAGGCGACTCGTGGAGAATCTGCCTTCGTCTGGAAACAAGGGTCAGTTCTTATGGCATCGGTAATCGAGTGTTTGGGGACTAAGAGCCTGGTTGCCGATGATCTAAGAAAAGTAACCAAAGAAACTTACTACGATGTTATTGCCAACAATACTGTTGCTACGTTTATAAATGATCTAAGCACGGTGGGGGCAAAACCCTTAGTTGTGCATGCATACTGGGCATTTGGTGACAATAACTGGCTCGAAGACAAAAAAAGATTGAGAGATTTTATAAAAGGATGGAAGCAGGCTTGTGATGAATCGGGCTCTACGTGGGGTGGCGGAGAAACGGCTACCTTAAAAGGTATTCTTAATCCTGATGCCTGCGATTTGTCAGGAAGTGTAGTGGGAATAATAAAAAACCCTAAAAATTTAGTTATAGATGAAAAATTAAAAGCAGGAGACAGAATTATATTTGTGAAATCAAACGGAATTAATGCAAACGGTATTTCATTGGCAAGAAGTATTGCAAAAAAACTTCCTCATGGTTATGCGACAAAAATGCCAAACGGCGAACTTTACGGGGAAGCAATTCTTACCAAATCGAACCTCTATGCGAAATTAATTCAAGCCCTAATTCAATCTGGAGTCGACATACATTATATAACTCATATAACCGGTCATGGTCTTCGCAAAGTTATGCGTGCAAGACAAAATTTTACTTACGTAATTGAAAAACTATTCGAACCGCAAGAAGTATTCAAATTTATTCAAAAACACGCAGGACTTAACGATTACGAAGCTTACGAAACATATAATATGGGACAAGATTACGCAATTTTTGTCGATCAAAAGGATATCAAAAAAGCTCAGAAAATTATCAGACAAAACAAGTTTGAATCACTCGATGCCGGTTATGTCAAAAAAGGCGAAAGGAAAGTCGAAATCAGACCAAAAAACATCATCTATACCTCTGAAACATTGGATTTAAGATAGCCAGTGAAAAAACTTGTCTTTTTAATACTCCTGATTACTCTTGCCGGATTGGTTATAGTTTTTAAGGTTTACAAAAAAGATAATAAGCTAATTTTACCTGCACAAATTCCTCAAATAGTAAAAGAAAAACCATTGGATAAATACACTATAGAGGCACTTTCCCAAACCAATTTTGAGGCTAGCAGAATTGAGATAGGTGAATTAGTTAAAGATACACCAGACTATTCTTCTTACCTTTTCTATTTTCATCCTCAAGGCAAAAAAGTCAGCGGTCTTTTAAACATTCCTAAAAATACTGGCCCACTTCCTGTAATTGTTATGTTCCGAGGTTATATAGATAGGGAAGCATATGTCACCGGAGCCGGTACAGTCCGTTCTTCCGAGGTTTTTGCCGCAAACGGTTTTGTAACGCTCGCCCCAGATTTTCTGGGATACGGGCAATCCGACAATCCGTCTGAAAATCCTGTCGAGGAGCGGTTTCAAACATATACTACAGCACTGACCTTGTTATCATCGCTTAAAAATTTGAACACTGCCTTGGCTGGTGCCAGATTAAACACCAGAATTGATGATACAAAAGTCGGCATATGGGGACATTCAAATGGAGGACAGATTGCCCTTACCATTTTGGAAATAACAGGCAAAAACATCCCTGCCGTCCTTTGGGCACCTGTTTCCAAACCATTTCCATATTCGGTGCTTTACTATACAGACGATTTCGATGATCACGGAAAATTGCTCCGCAAAGTTATAGCCGATTTTGAAGAAGATTACGATGTGGAGAAATATTCGCTGACGAATCATTTTGATAAAATTAACGCAAACTTACAAATTCATCAAGGCACCCAAGACGATGCTGTGCCAGTAAAATGGTCCGATCAACTTGTCGAACAATTAAAAAAGTTGAATAAAAATATCGAACACTTTACTTATAACGGGGATGACCATAATTTTGCAAAAGGCAGTTGGCAAACAGTTGTTAATCGCAACATTACTTTTTTCAATCAATATCTAAAGTGAACTTCAAGAAAAATTTCAGAAGGCTTGGTTTCCGTACCCCGTCTACTTTCCGCGCGATCAAAATTTTGATATCAGTTAAGTTACCAACGAAAAGAAAAAAAGATCAATTACATGAAAATAAGAGTTAAAGCAAAACCACAGGCTTCAGAAGAAAAAGTAAAAAAGATTGGT
>CAZLVB010000005.1:0-38239 GCA_964562855.1 uncultured Gammaproteobacteria bacterium
TTGAACATGGTTGTGCCGCAAACCGGGCATTTGCCCTTCATTGCTGGCTTACCATTTTTCATTGTAACTTTCTGAGCGTTGGGGTCGTCTCTCTTTGCTCGGCACTTTACGCAGTACATTTGAGCCATTTTGCTATCACCTCCTTAGGCAGTGAAGATTAGTTTGACTAGGTTCAGACTTCGACTTTACTCAGTATGATCTGAGCTCGCCGAGGGATCAATTTGAGGCTAGTCAGCTTCAACTAGGTTCAACCATAGCATAGCCTCAAAGCTAAAGTCAATAGCTTTGCAAAAAGGGGATTTGTCTGCTGATTTCGAGCAAGCGAGAACCACGGCCTCTAGCCGAGGGTGAAGCTTTTGCTTCCATTACCGCGAAGCGAAGAAAGAGAGGACCATGGGCTACGCCCATGAGAATCTATTTTTTGAAAGCAATATCAATATTTGGAAAATAACAATAGCTCCTGCCAGAACGGCTACCCTCAAAAGATCAATTTTGACGTATTTGTAATCAGATTCGATAGAGCCAACTACCTGTTTAGGCGTTGACAGAGAACTGATCTCGGAGGTTTTTTCCGATAAATTTCGTTTTTCGCTAGGGGTTAAACTTTGGTAATTTACTGGTAATGTAGCAGAGATACTAAATCTTCGCTGCAGTGCTTTTAATTTTTGTTTTCTGGTTTTAAACGGCATTCAGACAATAGTAATCTTAACATAAAGGTAACCATAGACCCTTCGATTTAGTTTAGGGTCTATGGTGAGCGAAGTCGAACCATTGACAAGACAGATGCCTCATGGTAAAAAAGAGGGTACTAAATTTATCCAAATGGTAAATGCAATTTCTGACTTTTACCGATTACCTCGGAATTTTTATTTTAGTTTGGCTTTTCATCGTAACTTTTTATTTGCTAAGGAACGCCAAAAGAATAAAAAGAATTACACAGGGAACTAAAGCAACAAATTTAGATCAGATTTTAGTAAATATACTCGCCAGACAAGATCAGGAGACCAAGCAAATTGCACAAATTGTTAGCAAATTCACTGAAATTGACAAACGACAAAAAATTTTTTTTACCAAACATGCACTCATTAGATTTAATCCTTTTGAAGACACGGGCGGAGACCAAAGCTTTGCCATATCCCTTTTAGATGGCGAAAATAACGGAATTGTTATATCATCACTGCATTCAAGGACGCAAACTCGCCTTTATGCAAAACAGGTTATGCACGCAAAGCCAACCACTCACCCATTTTCGAAGGAGGAGAAAGAGGTAGTCGAGAAAGCTGCCCGATCAAATCAAATTGAATAAGAAAAAAATCTTGACTGTGATTGTTGGCGCACTTGTTTTATATGGTGCGTCTGCGGGGCTTTCTTACATGGTATTTAATTCAGTACTCAAAAGACCAATTAATATTGTTACGCCTTTTGGGAGTTTAACAGACGTAACTTCAGGATACGAAGAAGGCACAAAAGACAAAGCTTGTCCCTTAAACGGCGCTCTCTACACCAAAAAGAGAGAAGAAGAGTGGAGTAAAAGAAGGCCTCTTGGCGTGACGGTAGAAAACCATGCCGACGCCAGGCCAACCTTAGGGCTTTCTCGGGCGGATATTATATATGAGGCTGTGGCAGAAGGCGGCATTACCAGGTTTTTAGCACTTTATCTTTGCCAAGACGCGGGAGACATAGCTCCAATTAGGTCTGCCAGAACTTATTTTTTGGATTGGCTTTCGGAGTATGATGCAGCCTATGCGCACGTAGGCGGTGCCAATACTCCGGGTCCTGCGGATGCACTAGGTCAAATTAGGCAATATGGCATATACGACATGGATCAATTTGGTTTAGGCTTTCCCACATACTGGCGTGGTACAGATAAACTAGCTCCTCATAACGTACATTCCACAACAAAAAAACTTTGGGAAGCCGCTGAAGAAAAGGGTTATGGTCCCAAAAACGACAAGGGTGTTCGCTGGGATGACGATTTTACTGTTTGGAAATTTAAAGATGATACCGCACTTGAATCGCGGGGTGATCAAAAGCCAATTGTTGTACCGTTTTGGGAACAGTCGCCAGATTATACCGTCACTTGGCAGTATGACAAAACGGCTAATCTTTACCGCAGATTCCACGGTCAAACTGCCCAAACAGATCCAATTACGAATGAACATTTATCTGCCAAAAACCTAATTATCCAGTTCCAGGTTGAAAGGCAGTCTAATGATGGTTATCCCGACGGCCATCTGCTTTATGGAACAGTCGGCAGCGGTAAAGCACTCATCTTTATAGATGGCAAGGCGACCGTTGGTAAATGGGTTAAGAAAGACAGAACCTCCAGAACTCAATATTTGGATGCCAGCGGTAAAGAAGTAGTATTTAACAGAGGATTAATTTGGATTGAAACTATCCCAGCCGATAATGTTGTTAATTATCAATAACTGCCACACAATTTATTCCTGTCCAAATAACTTTAAAAAAAAGAAATGTTGATTGACATCTTAATTTCTAAAGTACGTGTCAAAATAATCGAACTTTTCCTGGCGAGTCCGAATAGCATGTATCATGTCAGAGAAATAGTAAGAAGAGTCGCAGAAGAGATTAATGCTGTAAGACGTGAGCTGGCACGTCTTGAAAAGACTGGATTACTTGCCAGTGAATGGCGGGCAAACAGAAGATTTTATTCGGTTAAAAAAGACTTCATCTTTTTCAATGAACTGCTTTCAATTGTCAATAAAAACGTCGGTTTGGGTGGGGCCATTATTAAAAACAAGGCAAAATTAGGGAAAATTAAGTATGCTATGCTTTCCAGCTCATTTGTTAAAGGAAAGCCCTACGCTCAAAACGAGGTTGATCTTTTTGTTGTCGGAAGCATCGTTCTACCGGAACTTGGTGCAATCATTAGGGAAGAAGAAGCCCGGCGTGATCGGGAGGTGAACTTCACACCCATGACCGAAGAAGAGTTTGCCTTTAGGAAAAGCCGCAGAGACCCGTTTATTATAAGTATTCTCGCAAAACCCAGGATAATGCTAATTGGTGATGAAGAGGAAATGGTCAGGCTTTAATCTTGATTCCCAACTTTTCTTGCGTTAATCTTGGGTAATGCCAAAGAATCCAAGGTTAACACTCGGAATAATCATTCTCCTCACACTTTTGGCAATATACGTTGATCTCCCAAGACTTAATTTCGCAAATTTTTACTTCACTCATCCCCAGCCACTAAAAGACTTTTTAAAACGTGATTTAGAACCAAAACTCGGTCTTGATCTCGCCGGCGGAGTACAGCTGACCATGTCGGCAGACATGACTGGGGTCGAGGATCAAGATAAAGATAATGCGCTTGAATCGGCCAAAAATATTATCGAGAACCGAATCAATACCTTGGGTGTTTCTGAATCGACAGTTCAGTCAGCCAGGGCGCAAGGTCAATATCGTCTGATTGTTGAAATTCCGGGAATCTCTGATATCGATTCGGCAATAGCTATAGTTAGAAAAACAGCTCACCTCGAGTTTAGAACCTTAAAAGCCGACCTACCGGAAGCAACCATTGCTGCTAATATCGAGGATTTTGAAAGCACCGATTTAAACGGGAAGGATTTGAAAAGAGCACAAGCCCAGCCAAGCCAGGATCCACAAACACCGGGTTATGTAGTCAGCTTAGAATTTAATCAAGACGGTGCAAAAAAACTTGAAACAATAACCCAAAACAATCTAGATAAACCAATGGCCATGTTCTTGGATTCGGAGCCGATTTCCTGGCCTCCTCCGGTAATTCGTGCTGTGATCACAGACGGAAACGCGCAAGTTACCGGTAATTTTACGGCCAAAGAGGCAAAGCAACTTGCTATTTCGCTTAATGCAGGAGCCCTGCCCGTGCCGTTAAAGATCGAAAGCCAGACAAGAGTCGGGCCGACAATCGGTGCCGATTCAATCGAAAAGAGTCTTTTTGCAACTGCAGTCGGTCTTTTTTCAGTTGCTTTTTTCATGCTGGCTTACTATAGACTTTTGGGATTATTTGCAGTCGTTGCGCTTGCAATTTACAGCCTGATAGTTTTAGCACTGTTCAAACTGATTCCGGTGACCTTAACATTGGCTGGAGTTGCCGGCTTTGTGCTCTCGATTGGTATGGCAGTTGATGCCAACATCTTGATATTTGAACGGATGAAAGAAGAGTTGCGTTGGGGAAAGCCTAAACTTGAAGCTTTATTTGCCGGTTTTGAAAGGGCCTGGTCTTCCATCCGCGATTCTAACGTTTCATCGCTAATCACAACTGCGATCCTTTTTAATTTCGGAACTGGAGCCATTCGTGGCTTTGCTCTAACTCTGGCAATCGGGATATTGGTGTCGATGTTCAGCGCGATAACAGTCTCCAGAATCCTAATCAGAATTTTTTGGGTCAGGAAAATAAATTAAAAGTCAAAATGCAAAAATCAAAATTACAATTCAAGTTCCAAAAATTCTTCCAGTCGCGAATTCTTTTCTTTATCCTGAAGTCAGCGTTTTTGAACTTGCCTAGAAAATTTAGGGAAACGGAAACTGACCAGAGGGAATTTCCGAGGGCCCTGAATTTTATCGGCTTAGTTTCAACAGCTGACGTAAGTCTAAACGAAAAAATTCGCGACAAAATTTAATGAATTTAATCAAATATCGAAATTGGTTTTTTCTGCTCTCGCTTGTAATTATTATCCCTGGAATATTTGCACTTTTCACCTGGAATCTTCGGCTGGGAATCGATTTTGCGGGTGGTACCATCTGGGAAATTAAATTCGAAAAGCAAATAAATTCTCACGATGTTTCGCAATATCTTTCCAAGCAACAAGAAGATATTTCTTCTGTTGCACAGACAAATACAGACAGCGTTTTGATAAGAATGAAAAGTAGCGATGAAGCAAAAATAAGTGAAATCAGAAACAAACTAGAAGGAGAATTCGGTGAAGTGACAGATCTTAGACTGGAAACAGTCGGACCAACCATATCGCGCGAATTAACCAGAAAAGCCGTCATTGCTGTTTTAGTTTCAATATTGGCCATAGTTTTGTACATAACTTGGGCGTTTAGGCATATTCCAAAACCTACGTCATCGATCTCTTTTGGTATCTGCACAATAATTGCTTTAATTCACGATGTAATCGTGGTTGTTGGGGCCTTTGCGCTCTTAGGCCATTTCTTTCAAATTGAAATTGACTCGCTTTTTATTACGGCTCTTCTAACGGTAATCGGATTTTCGGTTCATGATACGATTGTCGTTTTTGACAGAGTCCGCGAAAATCTCAAAAAGCACTCAGATTTCAGTTTTGAGCAGATTGTTAACCATTCAATATTGCAGACGTTTGCCCGCTCGCTTAACACTTCACTTACTGTTGTGTTTGTACTCTTGGCACTTTTTCTTTTCGGAGGTGAAAGTATTAAAAACTTTATTCTGGCGCTTTTAATTGGTATCATTTCCGGAACTTATTCATCAATTTTCAATGCCGCCCCGCTTTTGGTTGTTTGGCAAAAACTGACAAGAAAAAAGAATGGTTGAACAGCTTACAGAAGAATTATCAATTTCGAGAAGACTGGCGCCGGTACCAATCGAGGGCGAAGTTTTAGGACGAGATATCAAGCGCGGCGAAAACACTGAATTTTTTGTTGGCAACAGTATAGTTGTGCGCTATGTCAAAAGAAGAAATGGGGAAGAACTTAGAGTGGCCATCTGGGAGTTGGATGAGGATGGCAATCGAGGGGAGGAACATCGCTATTTCTTGCGATTTCGGCAACCAGTGAGGCTTTTTGGAACGGATATCAAATTAGTTGCAATGCGTGACAGATCGCATCTGAATGTGGCCATTTTTAAGGTAGAAGCACCCCCAGACATTACTGTTAGACCAATTCGATAAATGAAGACTAAACAAAAAATCGAGAAACTTAAAAAAAATCTAACTTCCGAGCAATACAATATCTGCTTTTTGAAAGGCACGGAGCCTCCATTTTCCGGCAAATATACAAATAATTTTGATGACGGAATGTACCATTGCGTGGTCTGCGATAAGGCGCTTTTTTACTCTGATTCTAAATTTCATTCTGACTCGGGGTGGCCGAGTTTTGACAAACCGGTCAAATCTCAAAATATTAAATATGAAGATGATGACTCAATGGGAATGCGTCGCATTGAGGTCACATGCGCAAATTGCGGTTCTCATCTAGGCCATGTTTTTGACGACGGCCCGACGGCAACTCATAAAAGATACTGCATTAATTCCTTAGCTTTGGATTTTGTACCAAAGAAGAAATGATTTTCTAGGTTCTCATCGACCGCAATCTTTCCAGCAAATAGTCTCGATTATTTTTGGTTTTATCATCGGCGACTTCCTCGAAAAGTTTATTTAAAATCTTGCCAACCCTAGGTCCTGGACTAAGACCGAGGACTTTCATCACATCAAGGCCGTTAATTTTAAGATCGGCCACAGTAAATGGTTTTTTTAAAACCTCCTTGAGTCTTTGCCTGAATAGTTTAAGTCTCCAAGATTCCGGCTGTTGCAATCCACCTCCAAGCCTGTCTCCAATTCTCAAATCCATCATATCTTCTATATTTTCCCTACCAATATTTCTGATAAAACGTCTCAGCGCCTTATCGGTCTGGTTCTCGTTAACGGTAAATTGGTGATATCTAACAAGCTTGTATAATCTTTCACGATCGGCCTTTGCCAAATGTAGTCTATCTGCGATTTTTAAAACTTGTTTACCTCCCACGACCTCGTGGTTATAGAAAGTACGTACACCCTCGTCTGTGACTTTAGCAACTTTGGCCTTACCGATATCGTGAAGGAGTGTAGCAAATCTGACGATGATGTCGCCCGACGGACAAAATTTAAGTGACATTACACAGTGTGTCCCAACATCAAAAATATGATGTCTCTTGGGACTTTTTTGTTCGACGCTAAAGCAGACATCCAGTTCCGGCAAGATTATTTTCAAAAGAGCAGAATCTCTTAGAAGTTCAAAACCGTAATAAGCATTGCCACTTTCTAAAATTTTAAATAATTCGTCTCGAATGCGCTCGCCTGATATAGAAGACAAAAGATTGGCGTTTTTGGCAATTGCCGAAAGAGTTTTTGCTTCGATTTCGAAATCCAAAGTTGCAGCAAAACGTATTGCTCTCAAAAGTCTAAGCGCATCCTCCCCGAAGCGTTCATCCGGATCACCAACGGTTCGGATAACCTTCTTTTTCAGATCACCTTGTCCACCAAACGGATCAACTAATTCGAAATTTGCTTTTCGACTCGAAACTCGTTCAAAGCGAGCAATTTGAAATGTTCGCTGTAGCGAATTTTTCTTCGAAAAAGTGAAATTCCCGTTTGCCTTTGGCAAACGGAGCGCCATTGCATTAATCGTAAAATCCCGCCTTTTAAGATCTTCTTCCAAGGTTTTGCCCCAAACGATGATATCGGGATGACGTTTGTCGCTGTATTTTTCTTCGCTGCGGTAAGTTGTAATCTGCACAACGGATTTATCGGCAAGTTCTATACCAACCGTTCCAAAGCGGTTGTTATAAAATGAATTTTTAAAGAGTTTTAATATTTGCTCAGGTTTTGCGCTTGTCGTCAGGTCCCAATCGGAAACTTTACCACTGGCAATTAAATCGCGAACAGCGCCACCGACGATTGCCACCTCAAAGCCCTTTTTGCCAAAAGCTGCCATGATATCAGAAATAGCTTTGGGTATATCCATAGGAAAATTATATCAGTATAGGCTAAAATGGGTCAGTGCAGAAAAAAACTTGGAAGATAGCTTCTTACCCTTCTGCTAAAAAGACTAAGGATTGGCTAACAAAACTTTTGGCTAAAAATCGAGGCCTGAGTACCCACAGAAAGCTTA
This sequence comes from uncultured Gammaproteobacteria bacterium, assembly GCA_964562855.1. GTDB lineage: Bacteria > Patescibacteriota > Microgenomatia > Curtissbacterales > GWA2-41-24 > 2-12-FULL-41-17. The sequence goes on from CAZLVB010000005.1 coordinate 7,846, forward strand.
AAGAATTCCTTAGCCCGTCAATTGCACAGATTTTTGAAACTAAGTTAACCGACGTTAACAAAGCATGTGAACGTATTAAAAAAGCAATTGATGGGGGAGAAAAAATTGTTGTTTATTCCGATTACGATGCAGACGGTATTTGTGCAACCGCTGTTATGTGGGAAACACTTTACGATCTTGGCGCCAATGTCATGCCCTATGTTCCTCACAGAATAAAGGAAGGGTACGGACTTTCAAAAGACGCAATTGCTCAACTTGCCAAATCGCAAGTCAAGCTGATTATTACTGTGGACCATGGTGTTACCGCCAAAGATCAGGTAGATTTCGCAAATAACCTGAATATCGATGTTATTATCACCGATCATCACCTGCTTCCCGGCAAGCTTCCGAAAGCCTATGCCCTGGTCCACACAACAGCGCTCTGCGGGGCCGGTGTTTCTTGGCTCTTTTGTTTCGAACTAGTCAAAAAACTGAAGTCCTCATATAAAGAAACCCTGCTTGAAAAACTTGAACTTGTGGCACTGGCGACAATTGCAGATTTAGTGCCCCTGCTTGGTGCAAATAGAGCAATAGTCAAGTTTGGCCTGGAAAAAATTGCCCAGACCAAAAGACCGGGTATTTTGGCATTAATGAAGGCCGCGGGAATCAACGGAAAAATCACGACGCACGAAATTGGACATATTTTGGCGCCGCGCATCAATGCGATGGGCAGGATCGAACATGCGCTGGATTCTTTAAGGTTGCTGTGCGCCAAAAAGCAGGAAACAGCCCAAGATCTTGCCAATCTTTTGACCAAGACGAACACCAAACGGCAGGATTTAACGGTCAAAGCAGTCAGGCACGCGCTAACTTTAGTTGACGAAGAACATCTGATAGGCGTTATCACCCATGAAACTTACCACGAAGGAGTCATAGGCCTTATAGCCTCAAGATTAGTTGAGTCTTTTAACAGGCCGATGATCGTAATCTCAAAGGGAGAGGTTTATTCAAAAGGATCAGCCCGCTCCATACCGGGATTCAATATAGTTGAAGCGATAAGATCATCGGACCATTATCTGGTTGACGGTGGCGGTCACCCGATGGCTGCTGGCTTCACAATCGAAACAAAACATATCGAAATATTTACACAAAATATTAGAGATTATGCCCAAAGGTTTTTAACTAATGAGCATTTGGTGCCAATTGTAAACGTCGAATGCGAACTCGAAAGTGATGATATCAACAACAATACTCTACACCAGATACAAAAGTTTGAGCCCTTCGGTGTCGCAAACCCCCAACCGGTATTTTTAACAAGAAAGATGTTAGTGGAGGATGTCAGAACTGTCGGCGCAGATGGTGCACATTTAAAACTTCAGGTCGCCGGATTCAGCGCAATAGGTTTTAACATGGGCCATGAAAAAGCACAACTTAGGCCCGGCAAATTAATTGATTTAGTTTACACACTCTCAGAAGATCGCTTCAACGGCACACGAATTCAGCTTAAACTCAAAGACATAGCTGTTTCCGGTTAGCCTGCCATCATTTGCGCCGCCTGTTTGTGTCTTTTTCGAGCTGCTCTCATCGCCTGTACCAGTTCGATTTCAGATTGCCCCATGTTTAACTCAATAGTGCTTGTCCAATAAGATACAAACTTGCCGACCATCTGTTCACCGCGTTCACCCGTTGCAGCGACATCTCTCAAAAGTTGGCTCAATTCGGCTATCTGCTCAAAGTTTGAATTTTCAGTCTCTGCTCGGATACCGTTTCTTCTTATTTCGACAGCTTCCAAACTATTCACCTCCTTACCCAAGAGTTCAACAATAAAAAAACCTCCCGTTTGGGAGGCATTTTTGTTATATTTGGCTTTAAATTTTTACGCCATAACCTCCCATCCTTTTGCCTTTGGCAAAAGGATTAAAAGACGGAGGTTTAATGAGTTTAATTTAAAAGCCATGTTTTAAAATTTTAAATAGGAAAAGCTTTGATTGTCAAGCTTTATTTCGTTAAACTTAAGGTACGTATGAAGCGAACGCTGGTTGAAGAATGCAATCATAAAGTCAACTCCGGTGTGGTTCTTTACGGCTGGATAAATACAATAAGGGATCATGGTAAAGTCACCTTTTTAGATTTAAAAGATTTTACGGGTATTATTCAAACTGTCGCTAAGACAAAAGCCGACGTCTCAGAGGGTGACGTTGTGAAGATAGAGGGGCAAGTTAAAAAAAGGCCTGCCAACATGATCAATCCTCACCTTTCAACCGGACAGATCGAGATCGAAATTAAAAATTGCCAAATTATTGCCAAATCCAAAACCCCGCCGTTTCCAGTTGACTCAGACGGGTACGAGATCGAAGAAGCCTTAAGGCTAAAATACCGTTATTTGGATTTAAGACGCCAAAGACTGGTTAAGAACTTGAAACTGCGGTTTGAAATGATCTCGCACATGCGGAATTTCCTGAAAGACCGTGGCTTTGTCGAAATAGAAACGCCAATCTTAACGAAAGCAACCCCGGAAGGCGCCCGTGACTTTTTAGTGCCGTCTCGTCTCCAATTGGGCAAATTTTATGCCCTGCCACAATCGCCCCAACAATATAAACAGCTTTTGATGGTCGCCGGCTTTGAACGATATTTTCAAATTGCCAGGTGTTTCAGAGACGAAGATCCCAGAGCCGATAGGGCATACGGCGAATTCTCTCAACTTGATATTGAAATGGCATTTGTTACCCAGGATGATATCCTTTCTCTGACCGAAGAATTATTTGCGCAAATCACCGAAAAAGTTTTTAAAAAGAAGGTTTTTAAATATCCGTTTCCAAGAATTTCTCACGACGAAGCTATCAAAAAATATGGCTCGGACAAGTTCGACCTTAGAAGTAAAAAAGACCCGAATGTTCTGGCGTTTGCATTTGTCGTTGATTTCCCCCTTTTTGAAAAGACGCAAGAAGCACCGATTGCGCCAAGCCACCACCCTTTTACTGCCCCGAAAGAAGATGACATCAAATATCTCGGTAGGGATCCGATGAAAGTGAAGTCTTACCAGCATGATTTGGTTTGCAACGGACTTGAAGTGGGCGGAGGTAGCATTAGAATCACCGATGTTGAAATTCAGAAAAAGATATTTAAAATTCTCGGATATAAAGATGCCGAAATTGAAGAAAAATTTGGACATCTTTTGGAAAGTTTTGCTTATGGTGTTCCTCCTCATGGCGGCATCGCACCCGGAATTGAAAGACTCTTGATGGTCGCCGCAAATGAACCCAATACCAGAGAGGTTATAGCATTTCCAATGACAGCTTCCGGCCAAACATCAGTTATGGATGCTCCCTCAAATGTGCCGGAAAGATCATTAAAAGAGTTGAAACTCAAGGCCGGTTAAGATACTTCCCTAAATGCGTATCTTGTTTATTGTCCTCTTACTTTTACTAACCATACTTTTTCTGGCAGTCCAGAATAATATAATAAAATTTCGTCAAAATATTTCCCCCCCAAAGCTTTCAGCTCAAGTTGAACCCACGCTTTTTTCTTATCCTGTAAAATCCGAAGAATTTAAAGAAGCACCGTCTATTTCGGCAAGATCAGCAGTTGCAATCGACGCAAAAACCGGCACAACTCTTTTTGCGAAAGAACCAAATTCGCGTCACTTTCCTGCATCAGTCACCAAACTTATGACAGCTATTGTAACGCTTGAAAAGTGCACACCAGAAACGCAGATTCGTGTAAGTACTGTCTTTACGGAAGGTACTCAGATGGGCCTTGAGGCACAAGATGTAGTTACGGTGCAAAGTTTGCTTCAGGGAATGCTTATATCTTCAGGCAACGATGCCGCTTACGCTTTAAGTTTAGGGTGTGCAAGTTCTTACAATCAGTTTATTGCGCAAATGAATCAGAAAGCGAAAGAGCTTGCAATGTCAAATACCCATTTTACTAATCCTGCCGGATTTGATGATCCTGCCCATTATTCCACTGCACGGGATCTGGCTAAACTTGCCAAAGTAGCTGTTGCCAACCCGTTAATCTCAAAAATTGTTTCTACAAAAAGCACCGTCGTAACAGACGTTACAGGTAATAAATCTTATTATCTTGAGAACATTAATCAACTGCTTGGGGAAGTCCAAGGTTTGGAGGGCGTCAAGACGGGACAAACAGAAGGTTCGCTGGAAGTCTTGGTGACCAAAACTACGCGCGCAAAAAACACTATTATTGTAGTAATTTTAGGGTCGAGTGATAGATTTGGCGAGACAAAACAGCTTATCGAATGGGCATTTGCCAATCACCGATGGCTTGCCCCGTAGTCCTATCTGGTCCAGTCATCACTAATCGCAGAAACATAGGCTATCAAGCCGTTGTCACTCTTAAAGACATAAACTGGTAGCAAGAATCCCTGAGAAGTCTTTGTTTCCAGATAAGCAAGGGATACGTCACGTATAGCAAAAATTTCCGAGTCTGGAGGGAATTTATTAAAAGCTGCGTTAGCGGACTTTAAATCTTCAAATGCCCTGCCTGCGCCCTTTAATGGATAAGTAGCGAATTTATGTTTTTCTACTAATTGTCTTGCTAAACTTGCTGCGACGACTCTATTTTGTGAAACCAAAACCTGAACTACGGGCAAATTTTCGCGTGAAGAAATAACTGGAATCTTGTCTATATCTGCTCTTATGAAATTTACCTCGACAAGATTTGCGTTAACCAAAGCAGGTGTTTCGACAAGATTATTGCCGTCAATTCTCAATGTTCTACTTTCAATCTTTTCGGGCGGAAATTCGCTCAGCTCAAAATTGAAATTATTCAAAAAGTTAATCGCAGCTTGTTTTGCCTCATCCACATTCCGTGGTCTTGATGAGATGACTCTCGTATCCTGAGTGTAATTGCTGGTGAATTCGAAATTACCAGAGGCTGTATTGATAGTTATTGTTCTTGTCTCCTCCTTAGGGTCCGTAAATTTTAAAAGACGCAAATCGAGATTTTGAGGTTCCCTTGTAAAGCCTATCTGTGACACTAGGGCTTTAGTTGTTTCTATCTGGCCAAAAGAGGACTCTTCACCTCCAAATGAAAAAACTTTAATTTTTTCACCAAGCTGGGGCAATTGACCACTGATAGTTTCTATTTTGTAGTTGATACCAGCAGGCGGTCTGATTCCCTCAGAAAGATCGAGCTTAGGTATTTTACCAAAGGCAACTGTGGCCGGAGGCGGGGAAGGAGGAAATAAGGAGTTTTTTATTGAATTACCGATCGTCCATAGTGTAAATAACGCGAGTAAAGCCCCGGCAACAAAGACTACTTTAATAAATGTTTTTTTGGAAAATTCACTGGCTTCGCTAAGGGTAGGCATTAAGAACCTGTCTTTTGATACAATTTTACCATGTCCAATGTTGTAACACGCTTCGCACCATCACCCACAGGAACGCCGCATATCGGCAGTATCAGAACGGCGCTTTTTAACTTTCTGTATGCTAAAAATCAAAAAGGAACGTTTATTCTAAGGATCGAAGATACGGACAGAAAAAGATTTATCCCAGAATCTGTTGATCAAATTAGAAAAAGCTTAAAAGCCCTAGATCTCGAATGGGATACTGAAGAAGTCCAGTCAAAAAGGCTTAAAATTTACCGTAAATATATCGAAATATTAAAAAAGGAAGAGCAGGCTTATTCTGATGAAGGCGCTGTCAGATTTAAAGTTCCCAAAGACAAAAAATTGACTTGGATTGATTTAGTCCACGGCGCAATTACCTTCGCATCAGACGTAATTGAGGATTTTGTTCTACTTAAGGCAGACAATTATCCGACATACCACTTTGCATCAGTTGTAGATGATCATGAGATGGAAATATCTCATGTACTTCGCGGAGATGAATGGATTTCCTCAACACCCAAGCATCTTCTTCTCTACGAAGCCTTCGGCTGGGCGCCGCCGAAATTTGCTCACATGCCGACAATTATTGGTACCGATCACAAAAAGCTTTCTAAAAGACAGGGTGCAAAATCTGTTTTTGAATATCTTGACGAGGGATATTTACCGGAAGCTTTAGTGAATTTTCTCGCTCTTTTAGGTTGGTCACCCAAAGGCGATAAAGAGCTTTTTTCTTTGGATGAATTAACAGGCGTTTTTTCAATCGAGAGAATTAACAAAAACAATCCGATATTTAATCTTGAAAAACTTCGTTGGTTTAATAACCAGTGGATTAAGAAATTAAAAGACGATGATCTATCGGCAAGGATTAGCAAGCACTATCCAAATTACCCAAAAGAATTAATTGTAAAACTGGCCACTCTTATAAAGGAAAGAATGTTTACGCTTAAAGAATTTAAAGATCTTTGCGATTTTATATTTGAATCCCCACAGGTAACATCCATCCCGCCTGTTTCTTCGGCAGATACGACGATTGTCAATCTTTCTAAGGAGTTTGGGGAAGTTCAAGATTGGGAAGCGTCTGAAATAAAAAAAACCATCGAGCTCGTTGCCGAAAAATCAAATGAAGATCGTATCGCAACTATTACTGCAGTCAGAAACATCGTGTCAGGCAAGACTGTTACCCCGCCCCTTTACGAATCGTTGGAAATACTGGGAAAAGAAGAAACTGTCAAAAGGCTAAATGACTATCTCAAAAAAAGAAAAAAGTAGAAAAGTCATCGTCGGCATTTTTGCCCATCCGGACGACGAGGCATTTGGGCCAGGTGGCACCTTGGCAAAGTTGGCCAAAGATAACGATGTTTTTATCATTTGTGCAACTCGCGGAGAGGCAGGCGAGGGAGGCAAAAACTTAGCAAAAATAAGAGAGAAAGAACTTAAAGAATCTGCAAAAGTTCTAGGTGTTAAACAAGTTTTTTGCCTTGGTTTTATAGACGGCACTCTTTCAAATTCCACGTATCATCTTTTAGCAGAGAAAATTGAATCGGAATTAAAAAAATTAAAGCCGAATCTTCTAATAACTTTCGAGCCGTTGGGAATTTCCGGCCATATCGATCATATTGTTGTTTCACTTGTAACCACATACGTTTCCCAAAAATTACAACCCAAACCCGAAATTCTTTATTACTGCACAACAGATCAAGCGTCATCTAAAATGAAGGATTATTTCATTTACTTCCCTCCGGGATACGCAAAAAGAGCAGTAGATAAAGTTGTCGATATCAAAAATGTTTGGGATATAAAATTAAAAGCAATGTATTGTCACAAGTCCCAAATGCAAGATGTAAAAAGAATTTTACAAATAATCAAAGCACTACCCAAAGAGGAATATTTTTTAACCCACATTCATCGCTAGATGCAAATTTATAACACCTTTTCGCAGAAACTGGAGAATTTAAGTCTTAATAAGCCCATCGGAATCTACGTTTGCGGTATCACTCCTTATGACACCACCCACATAGGTCATGCTTTCACGTTCATTATCTATGATGTTCTAGTGAGATATTTAAGATTTTTAAAAGCCGATGTTACCTATGTGCAAAATGTAACCGATGTAGATGACGACATTTTAATTAGGGCAAAATCAACTGGGTTAAATTGGCAAAAATTAGGCAAAGTCGAAGTAAAAAAATACCAGCAAGATATGCGATCTTTAAATATGCTTGTTCCCGACGTTTTTCCAAAGGCCACCGGCCATATCAAGGAGATGATCAATATTATAAAAACTTTGCTTTCCAAAAATTTAGCATATCTAAAAAATGGCAATGTATACTTTGATATTGGCAGCGATAGAAATTTTGGCAAACTTTCCAAATTAGATTATAGAGCGCAACTGGAAATTGCCAATGAAAGAGGCAATTTTCCCCAAGATTCAAACAAAAGAGATCCGTTGGATTTCGTGCTTTGGCAAGCCGAAAAAAGAGGAGAGCCTTTTTGGGATTCTCCTTGGGGAAGAGGTCGACCCGGCTGGCATATCGAATGCTCGGCGATGAGCTTGAAGTATCTTGGACCAACCGTAACAATCCACGGCGGGGGAGAAGATCTGATTTTTCCTCACCATGAGGCGGAAATCGCCCAAAGCGAAAATTATACGGGAGAAAAATTTGTAAATATCTGGATGCATACACAAATGGTTTATTGTGACAACAAAAAAATGAGCAAAAGTTTAGGAAACATGCTTTTCGTATCAGATCTTCTAAAAAAATATTCACCAAACGCAATCAGAATTTTTCTACTTTCTCATTTTCACAGAATGGCGTGGAATTATGAGGAGCAGGAATTAAAAAAAGCTCAAAAATTCGCCGAAAATTTAGAAAAGTTTAAAAAGGCAAAAATATTAACAGAAAACCAGTTAAGAAAAATTGCCCCAAGTTTTTTTAAAGCTATGGACAGAGATCTTGATATTCCTATGATATTAAAATTCATCAATAAAATTAGTGACACAAAAGATAAAACAACCCCCTCGGTCGTCAGAACTTGCTTGGGAATACTTGGTCTTAAATTTTAATCTCCATGAAATCTAAAAATCCGCTTCCTGCGTTTAAAATAAAAGTCAGTGGTAAAATTTTAGATTACAGAAACGGCAAAAAAGTAGATCTAAAAGAGCTTGAGAACTTTTTTTCAAAAAATTACAAAGTTACCAAAATCTGGCTTGGAGGAAGACACGTTCTTGGGTATTTAGAAAAAGGGCAAAAACAAGTATTTCTAAAACTTGCAACAAGTGAGGGGATTGGTGCGGTAACCCAAAATGAATTTATGTGGAACGAGCAATTTAATAATCACGCAAGAAGCTCACGATTTTTTGTACCCAAAAATTATACTTGCGGATTTTACCAAAACCTTTTCTATTATGTTTGTGAGAAATTTAAAGGAAACCTGCTTGTAAAAGAACCAAAAACTGATCAGTCAGTCGACAAATTAGTTGAAAATCTTGAGCCGATAATTGAATTTTCAGAACTTATTCAAAATCTAAACCTGAAACCCTTCAATCCTTTTTTCGACTCTTTTAACTTTCGGGACCATTTCGTCAATAAATCTAATGGCTGGCTTCAGGCAATCCCTAAAGAAGTAGCCGAGAAATACCACCTTGAGGACTTGCAAGACATTGTCAGTAGGGGATCAAAGTCACTTTCTGCAAAAACCCGCCACGGAGATTTTACGCCTTGGCACATTTTCCTGCTTAAAAACGGCAGTTTAGGTTTAATAGACGGTGAACACGCCATGGCCAATGGAGTAGAGAATTACGATATTTGTTATCTAATTCAGCGAGTATTTAGTGTTTTAAAAGAGACACAAATTGCCCTAAAAATTCTGGAACTAATTTTAAAAAGAGGCTATTCTCCTAAAAAATTAAAGGTAGTCCTAATAGCAAGAGCAATCGGTGGATTTCTAGACGAATTCCTGACGCCTAATCCAGATTATCTTTACGCAGATAAATTCAAAAACTGGGTCCTCGAGCTCTAATCTTTGCACGCCGGCCCTTCGATATTACTCAGGATCGGTCTTGAATGAGCCAAACAATCAGACTGGCTATACTTGGTTTTACTCGGACACTAGGTCTTGAGCTAGCCGAAAGACCGGCGTGCTTTTTCAACTAGTTAAGATAACCGGTCATCTCCTTAAGACTCTTTTGGAAATCAGAAAGATCTTCGGGGAATAGGACGACTGAATTTCTAATCCTGTCTTTGCCTTCCCCGGTAAATCTAGATTCCGTTATTCTCAAATAGTTTTTACTGTTGGAAGCAGTATTGACGTCGAAGAAAAAAGTTCTTGCGCCAACTCTGAATCTTGAAGATTTAACACTACTTTTTTGCATTCTTGCCCACCTCCTCTCATAACTCTTACCAAATCTGAATCTTCCCCCTCGTCATTCTAAGTGAAACGAAGAATCTGATGTAGAAGTATCTTAATTTATACCCCAACAAAACCCGAATGTCAAGGATGCAATTTATGTATCCGAAGACCCTGAGTTTAATCGAAGGGTCAACCCCTCAACTAGTTAAACAGCGAACGGACACTTTTGAGTATCGATTTGGTAATAAGGGTATTCAATTGACCAGCAGATTTTTTGATGATTGAGGAGTTAGCAGTAAATAATTTGTTTGGTCTTGCGTAACTGATTACTGGCAATCGTCCCCGTGCGAAAAACTTTTGGTCTATCCTAATTGCAAGCTTGCTTGAGTATGGATTTGAAGTAATTTGACACAAAATAAAATCGTTCTGCTCTGCCTTTGCTAAAATTAATGCCGGTCTTACTTTTTGGCCTTGCAAATTAGAAAAGGGGAAAGAAACCAAGACAACTTCGCCTACTGCAAACTTGCCCATGCTTCATCCTCTTCAGGTCGGTTCCAGTCCGTTGCGAGTGATTTTTCAGAAAGAAGCGCGGTTGATGAAACTTTGTGACTTTTGGGGGAAATTGCCAGAATTCTTATTTCACCTTTTTTGACTAGGAGTTCAACTTCTTCGCCTAAACCACTTTCATTAATCAATGGTTTTGGAATCCTTACGCCTCGTGAATTGCCAATTGATATTAATGTAGTTATCATTGTAATTACATTGTAACTACGGTTTTTGTATCTTGTCAAGCTAGAGATTGACTGGCTCTAGTTGACTATATGGGAACCTATTATCAAAAATTAAACTGCTTTTAGTCTAAGACGGTTTCTGCTTCCTTTTGCAGAATGTAGCTTGTCGCATTAGAACCACCATCAACTGTAATTGTTGCTCCATTGATATAACTGCTTTTATCTGACAATAAAAAACTGACAACTTGGGCAATCTCGTCGTAAGTACCATTTCTTTTCAGTGGGTTAAGTTCTGCTGCTTCTTTCAGTAATTCATCAGGCGACCGCATACCGTCACCAATCCAACCTGGAGCAATCACGTTCGCTCGAATTTTTCTATTTGCAAAAAGGTTTGCAAACGTCATTGTCAAATTTATCAGGGCCGCTTTGCTAGCAGCATATGCAATTCCAGATACTGCACCAACCATACCATCTGTACTTGAAATATTGACAATTGAAGCATTTTCATTCAGATTATTTCTAAAGCCTTGGACTAAAATAAGGGGAGCATTTAGGTTTACTTCCATTGTTTTATCCCAACCCTCCATGTCAAATTTTTCAAAGTCAACCGGCTCAAAAATCCCTGCGCTATTTACAATACCGTCGAGATGTACATCTTTTAACTTAACGACTAAACTTTCTGTTTCCTTTCTACTTGAAAAATCACACTGAATAAGCTCAATATTCTCGAGTTCATTTTTAAGTTTTTCGGCTTCTTCTTTGTTTGTGTTATATATCCCGTAAACAAAATAGCCTTCATTTACTAAAAGCTTTATAGTTGCCTCACCCATTCCTCTTGAAACACCAGTTACAAGTATATTTTTCATAATGGGATTATATCAGTTCTGACATAGTCCATTTGACATATGCTGGGCTAGCTGGGAGTCGTGAACAACGTTAGAACCATTATTCAAAGACAGCAAGCGTATATTTATATACCGGATTTGAGACTAGTCATCTAAAAAAGCTGCCGGACTAGGATTCGAACCTAGATAAACGGATCCAGAATCCGTTGTCCTACCGTTAGACGATCCGGCAATAGCGAAGTTAATTCTATCATCTTTAATTATAGTTTTCGAATGTGAAAGAACTTTTAGTTTTAAAATCTATAAAGACTTATAGTTTGACTTATTTTGCGAAAAAATGTATTATTGCTCTTCATGGGAAGAGAAAAGGAACCAAGACAAGAATCAATAGTTGTGAAACTTGGCGAACCATTTCATGTTTCCGCGGATTTACAAGCAATTGAAAAAGAATATGAAGGCGGAGATAGAGATATTGCTGTAATACCAATCGAGGTCGATGGTATTGGCCCAGGCAAGGTCACAGTTCGCTGTGCTCCTGAGGAACTTGGTGATGATTTTTTTGGACACCTTAGAACGCCAGCAGGCCCGGTTAAAGTAACTCGAATAATTGACAATGATGAAGCGCGATTTGATTATGAAACAACTCCCTTTGCAATAGAAATCGAAATAGCCTGCAAAGACAGGAAAAATCTTAAAGGGATAACGGCAAGTCTTACTTATAAAAATGCGAGATTTGAGGAAGCAGACCTATATGGACCGGAAGACCGAGAAGAATTTCAAACCGTAAGTATATATACGTATACTGACTCTGAAGGAGTTCCCTGTACAGTTTATTTCCCACACGACCCCGAAGTGCTTGAAGAAATCGCCATTACAATTGATAAAAGATAATTCTAGCGCGAATTGTCTCTATAACAAGCTTTAACCTCAAAGGTCGGAAACTAATAGGAAAAATTAGCTGCCAGGTGAGGGTTGGGGCGACTCTTGGGCTTTTTCAACTACACACTTATCCAATTTTTCCTGATCTTCGGAAGAAATAGGGATTGAGTTACTTGCCGCCAAGCTTTTTGAAGAGGCCAAGCATTTCGGCCGGAAATATGATAGTGGTGTTGGGTTCTTTAGCAGCCTCTGACAATGTTTCCAGATAACGCAAAGTAATTGGCGTGGCAGATAAAACTTTACCGGCATCCCTAAGTTTTTTGGATGCCTGGAATTCGCCCTCCGCTAGAATAATTTTGGCACGCCTCACCCTTTCTGCCTCCGCCTGTTTGGCTATTGCCCTTTGCATAGCTTCCGGAATTTCAACGTGTTTGACCTCGACTGCCGTAACTTTTATACCCCACGGGTCTGTTGCCGAATCTATTATTTTGTGCAGCTGACTGTTAATTTTCGCTCGCTCCGAAAGAATCTCGTCCAATGTTGCGGTTCCCGCAACTCCTCTTAAGGATGTTTGGGCAATTTGGGCAGTCGCCTGCATATAGTCTTCAACCTCAACAATCGACTTTGCCGGATCGGAAACCCTAAAATACAAAACCGCGTCGACTTTTACCGGAATATTGTCCTTGGTGATTACATCCTGGGCCGGCACGTCCAGAGTTACTACCCGCAGATCTATCTTGACCATAGACTCAAGGATCGGGATTAGGAAAAAAATTCCGGGACCACGAACCCCCATTAGTCTGCCAAGCCTAAAAATTACGCCCCTTTCATACTCCCGGGCAATTCTAATGGCCCAAAGCAAAAGCAAAAGAGGGACAATAACAAAGCCCAAGCCCGAAAAAAACAAATTAATTAAAATCTTCTCCATTTATTTATAAGCCTTTTTAACGATTAACGTATTTCCCGAAAAAGAAACTACTTTTACCTTTTGCCGTCTGTTTATTTTCTTGCCGATACTTTTTGCGCGCCAATCCTCGTAATCAAGCTGAATTCTACCATACGGATCAAGCTCTTCCAAAACAACGCCGACTTTACCTATGTAAGATTCCATCCCGCTTTTGGCGGTTGACCTTAATGCGCCAAACGAGAGCCTGCCGGCAAATAAAAAGACCAAGGTGAAAGCCAAAGCCGAGCCCAATGCCAGATAAGTGGTTGTTCTTGCCAAAACAGGGGCGGAAAAAGGCTCCTGGCCGAAAAATAGCACCCCAAACAAAATTGAAACAGTGCCGGCAACACCGAAGACGCCAAATCCGGGATTTGTAATTTCGAAAAATAGAAGTGTAGCGCCGACAACCAGAAAGGCCACCCCTAAAACCGAAAGGGATATGGCGCCTAATCCCCATAGCCCTAAAAGCAGCCCACTAATGGCAATAATACCTAAAGTCTCGAATTCACCCGTTCTGAAAACCAGAATTATTCCCAAGCCGCCAATTGTCAAAAGAAGGGATGCAATTTGCGGGGTTGAGAAAAAGGAAAGCAGCGATTCGACAAGGCTTGGTTGAAGATAAATAAGTTCGGAGTCGTTAATATTAAGACTTGCCAAAAGCTCTTCTGTGGAAGTTGGCGCAAAATCGACAATGCCCTCATTTAGTGCTTCTTTGCCGCCAAGTGTCAAATTCTCCCTGACAAATTTTTCGGCAACATCTGCGTTTCTTTCTCTGGCGGCAGCCAAACTTCTTATCCATGAAACGGAAGCCTCAACAATCTTTTCGTCAGGCTCGGCTACTTCCGCCAAACCCAGTAATCGTGGCTGGGCGGCTCCGATAGAGGACTCGGGATGCGCGGCGGCAACTTCGGCGGAAATCAAAATGAAAGTTCCGGCGGAAAAAGCCCACCCCCCGGCCTTATCGACAAAAACAGCCGTTTTTACCCTGCTATCCAAAAGCAGCCTGGTAATTTCCTCCGTTGATTTTAAAAGGCCCCCGGGGGTGTTGAGGTTTATCAAATAAAGGTCGGCCTCCTGTTTTTCGGCTTCGGAAAGCGTTCTTTTAATAAATTGGGCCGTACCCGCTTTGATCTCGCTGTTAACTTCAACAATAACAACCTTGCCTCTTTCTTGTGCCGCTTCTACACCAAAAGGCGTAATAAGGAAAGCAGAAATGATCAAAAGCAGAGCGTACTTGATTAATTTCATCGAGGCCTATTTTACCGTATTAATGATGCGATGTGATAAAGTAAGATAACCAAAAAAAGGGGGTGATTAAATGCTGAGTACACTTGCAAATAAAGTTAGCGAGTCTTTAAGTGCCGTCATTGAAGGAGCAGGCGATGTCGTAGCAACGGCCAGAGACACGGCCAAAAATACAGTTATTGATACTGTCAAAAGTGCCGGTGAAGTCACGACTGGCACTATGGGCGTTATTGCCGATGTCGTGTCAGGGGGAGCCGCAGCTGCCTCCAAATCCGCCAAATCAACAACAGACGGTGTTGCGGGAGTGGTAGAAGGCGCGATTGATGCGGCCAAAGAGATAGGGGCAGATACCGGCGGAGCAATCCAGGAAGCGGCACAGGGCGCAATCAAGGGTGTTTCCGAAGTCGGCGGCGATTTGGGAGAAGCCGGAGTTGGTGCAGTAAGGGGAGCGATAGCTGCAGCTTCAGACATCGGCGCTGACGCAACCGAAGCAACAACCAAGGCAGTCGTTGGGGTCATAAGAGCCGCTGACGAAATCGGTTCCGAGGCCGGAGGAGTAGTTCGCAAAGCCCTGCTTTCAACAGCCGCACTGCCGAGAGAAATCGTTCAGGCGGCGATTGGCAAAGCCGAGAACAAATAACGTTTAGATTATCCCAGTTGCAATTAGGGATGATAAGAGCCGATAAAACAGAGCAGCCGAATAGACGCTGCCTGTTGTAGAATACCTGTTTTTCTTAAGTTACCACTACTTACCGCACTAGATTATTATGGGAAATAAGCGGAAATTTTTGTTAGCGATTATATCTTTGGATTTGATTATAATCGCATCGCATATCCTTTTTGGCTATAAATCAGACTTTTTCAACCTTGATGTCGAGGCAAATGTACCTACTTATTATCAAGGTATAAAATTTCTTATCGTTGGCTTTTTTCTTTTTGTCGTATTTCTTAGGGGACGTCTAATATTTTTAATTCCTCTTGCGGTATTGCTTCTTTATCTCGGAATTGATGAGATTGTCCAGATTCACGAAAATTTTGGCTCTCTGGTCAAAACGCACGTTCCGTCTTTCGCAGCTGCAGTCGAAAGCCTGATAAAAACCCTTGAGTATAAATCTTCAAAGTGGGTTATTTATCTCGCTCCGGTTATTTTAATAACTCTTGGCTACGTCTTTTTTATCAGCTTATATGCGAAGATTAAAAAATACGATTCTTTTCCTCCACTTGCGGCTGGCTCAATCTTATTCTTGTTTGTTATTGTTTTCGAAATAATCAACTCCTGGAAAGGACATAGCTGGCTTACTTATCAAATCTTAATGACTTTTGAAGAGTCCTTTGAAATATTTGGTACAAGTAGCTTTGCTTATGCCGGATATTTAGAATATTTGAAACATCAAAGGTGAAAATAAAAAGACTTTTTCAGCAGGCCAACTCGGAACTCGAACATTTAACCTCAAAGTGCTATAAATTGCTTATGAAAATAATAAAGTTGAGTGAGACATCCGGAGAAAAAGGTAGCCATGGAGATTATTTAGCGAAAGAACTAATTAAAACGGGTGCATTTCCTCCCATTCACTCTTTTGGACAGGTAACTCTGAAACCAGGACAGGAATCAAACATGCATGGTCATGGAGGAAATTTTGAAATCTTTTTGGTGCTTAAAGGAAAAATGAAAATAGTTTTCGGCGAGGGCGAAGAAAAAGAATGTGATGAAGGCACGTGTGTTATCACAGAAGAGAATGAAAAACACGCTGTAAGCAATCCATACCAAAAAAATTTAGAAATGCTTTATTTAACAGTTAAAAGTAAATGAATAAAAAGCTAAGAAATTTGATAGAAGATTATCTCAAAGAAGCAAAGTTGATGCAACTTGCGACTTCTGTTAACGATCAACCTTGGGCTTGTAGTGTTTGGTTTGCGGCGGATGAAGATTTGAATATCTTCTGGGTTTCTTCGACTACGAGACGACACTCCGGAGAGATTTTAAAAAATAAAAAAGTCGCTGCGACAATTGTATTACCTCACACTCCCGCTGATCCTCCGAGAGGACTTCAACTTCAGGGTGTCGCAGAAGTAATAGATAACAAAGCTGAAATAGACAAAGCCATTTCTGTCTATAAAGATCGAATATTTCCGGTAGAAACAATTAGAGATCTTATGAACGACAAAGAAAAACCACATAAATTTTATCGAATAAAACCAACCCAATTTGTCCTCTTCGATGCTGTCAATTTTGGGGATAACTGGAGACAAGAGTACAAACTATAAATGGAAAAACAAATTAAGATCCCGATCGAAAATAAAAAGTATATATATGGCATTTTGCGAGGTTCGCTAATGAGTCCTCTTGTGATTTTTGTTCATGGGTTTACCGGTGATAGAAATGCACATCAATTCTTTAATGGAGCAAGATTTTTTGAGAAGATGGGACTTTCTAGCTTTAGATTCAATCTATATCATTGGAAAAATGATGCAAGGAAACTTGAAGATTGCACTCTTTCCTTACATGGTCAAGATTTAGACGTAGTAGTTAAATATTTTCGCAACAAAGGTGTAAAGAAAATCTTTGTAGTTGGACACAGTTTTGGCGGAGTAACGGTGCTTCTTTCCAAAAAGAAAGATTTTGATGCGGCAGTCCTTTGGGATTCTTCTGGTGACAAAGACGTGAAACTAAAAGCAAAATACATCAAAGAATTAGACAAATATTATTTTAAAAATGATTCGGCCTATGGTTTTACCATAAGTAAAGATATGTACGAAGAAAACAATAAAAAATTAAAACCATCTGAACTGATTAAAAAAATGCTTGTTCCAATAAAAATAGTCATAGCTGGAGCGGGGATAATGGTGAGTGAGGGTAAGGAATTATTTAAAAACGCTAATGAACCAAAGGCTATTGTTGTAATTACAAATGCAACTCATTGTTTTGACGAAGATGGAGCGGAAGAAGAATTGTTTGAAGAAACTTACAGCTGGATAAAGCGGTATGTATAAAAAGTTCACATAATCACTATAGCCAGATTTTTGCTATACTCAAGTGCATATGAGTAGTCCACCAAACTCCTGGAAAAGACTTTCATCGAAAATAGTACACAAAAATCCATTTTTCAAAATAAGAGAAGACGAAGTGGTAAGACCTAATGGGAAAAAGAGCAAATTCTA
Organism: uncultured Gammaproteobacteria bacterium; assembly: GCA_964562855.1. Classification (GTDB taxonomy): domain Bacteria; phylum Patescibacteriota; class Microgenomatia; order Curtissbacterales; family GWA2-41-24; genus 2-12-FULL-41-17. The sequence continues at coordinate 25,333 of CAZLVB010000005.1, forward strand.
TTTAATAGATATGCCAAAATCCGTAATGATAGTTCCGCTAACCTCAAATTACGAAGTTTACCTTATTGGATTATGGCGATATACAACAAATATGTACTCTTGGGAAATTCCGGGTGGAGCAGTTGAAAAGGAGGACATTATTGAAAATGGAAAAAGAGAATTGCAAGAAGAAACTGGTCTTGTATCCGATAATTGGGAGGACTTAGGAATGTATCAAGCGATGAACGGTAGCAATAATAAAATTGGGCATGTTTTATTAGCCAAAAATGTAGTTGAGACCGGTGGCCACAATAAGGAAGAGGAAGGAATTGCGGAAGTCAAAAAAGTTCCAATTAAAGAGGTAATTGAAATGATAAAAACCGGAGAGATAACCGATTCCCACACAATTTCCGCTCTAACACTTGCCGCACTAAAGATAGGTTTAATTTGACTAACAAGTTCAAATATAGTGGTTCGATAAATTATAATAGTGAGCGTAGTCGAACTACTCACCATTTACAATCAACTAGTGCCGGCTCTTTAACCTGTTGGTGAAGGTTGGGGCGATTCTTGGGCTTTTTCAACTACACATTTATCCAATTTTTCCTGATCTTCAGAAGATAAATTAGAGGCATTTCCGGCTTCGATTATTTTTCCTATGGATTCTTCACTTAAAGCGCTTCTGACACATTCGATATTAACTTTACCGACTCCCGGAAGATCAGCCTCCGTAGGTGCCTGAGTTTCAGTTGCAGTTTGTGGACTTTGAGGTTTTGCAAAAAGCCCGCTAAAAAAACCCTGCCTTATTTGTGAATAAATTACAAGTAAAAAAAAGACACCGATGATTATCCAAATAGCCACAAACACCCCTGCTAAAACGACCAGGAATTTAGGTGGCCAAAGATTTTGTGTCGCTTTTTTGGGATTTGTCTTTGCCGGCATATCGGCTGATCATACGCTTTTTGAAAAAGCATTGCAATTAGTTAAAATTTGTAAATTTTGGTTTCAGTTACAACAATATCCATAACAATATCCTGTTTTTCTTTGGGTAACCTACCAATTACTTGAAAGTTGTAAGCGAGTCCTATTCTTAATACATTAGCACTCGACAGCAGCTTATCAAAAACACCCTTGCCATAGCCAAGTCGTACTCCATCTTTTGAGAAAGCAAGGCCAGGTATGATTGCTACCTCTATTAATTGCACATCGACACCCTCATACTTTTTTGGCTGCATTATTCCAAATGGACCCTTTTCTAAATCTTTCCAATTGGTAAATTTTGTGAAGTAATAAACGTTGTCAGTTTTGGAAAAATAAGGGCAGTATAGGTTTTTATTCTGCGCTGTGAGTTTATTTATTATAAATTTGGTATCAACCTCATTATTCACAGGAAGATAAATTAAAAAATTTTTTTTATCTACTATATCGTTAAATAAAAAAAATCTTTTGGCGATTTGTCGACTTTTCGCCTCAACTTCAGAAGCTGTTAACTCTAGTCTTTTTGAAAGATATATTTTTCTTAAACTATTTTTACTTAACACCCTCTAATTATATATTTTCTTTATTTAAAGGGAGTTGAGTAAATAAATGATGTATGAGGAAAATTAATGATCAAATAAATTGTGGTAGATTACGAGATCTATGGACAAGTGAGCTTGATTCTCATCAAATGAGTTTGCGCACAAAGTGGCAGCTGACAAATTATTCGACAGGTTGCTTTAAAAAGTGTTCTATCTCTTAGATTTTGCTTGAGCCTTCATAGCTCCAGTCGCGTAAGCGACGCCCCATTGTACCAGTGTCACAACTGCAGCCAAAACAAAAACCCACAAAATACTAGATATTCCAAGACCGGTTAGAACCGCCAGCCTTTTAATTACCCAGAGGGTGACAAAATTAACAACCAAAAAAACTAATGCCCAAAGTTTGTCATCCTTTAGCCTAAACCCGCTTTTTTCAACAACTTGGGGTGTCAATGTAGTAATCAGTGTCAAAACTAATCCTGCGATTATTGCAGCCAGCGACGGGGAAACTTTATCATTGCCTAAAACAACGTTCCCTTTTAAAACGGCCGCGGCTATTAAAAATACCACAGAGTTTCCAACCCAAAAGCTTAAAAAATTAACAAGCTGTTTTTGATTCAAATTTTCACCTCCCCTCGCCCTCCGAAGCTCTGCACTGCAGAGCGAAGGAGGGTTCTACATTTTAGGATAGATCATGAAGTGCGCCCCAGTCAAACCGATTCGGGATTAAATTGACTTAAGCTACCACCTGTAGTAGATTGATGATAGCAAGATGATCCCTCAGGAGCAGATAATAGATAAATTAAAGCAATGTATTGACCCTGAACTTGGTATTAACATTGTCGATTTGGGATTAATCTACAGTATTAATATTGAAGGTTCTCGGGTATGTGTTCTTATGACTTTGACTACTGCCGGATGTCCCCTGGAATCTTATTTTGTTAAAGACATCTCCACAAAGCTTAAATCCCTTAGAGGAATTTCGGACGTAACTGTTGAAATGACCTTTGATCCCCCTTGGAATCCCTCCAAGATGTCAGCGGAATCGAAAGACGTTCTTGGCTTTGTCAATTAACTTGGTAATTAGCAGTTGACTTTTTGGGTTTTATTCGGGTATAGTATTTTTCCACCTGTCATTTTTAGGGGCTTGACAAGAGGTATATGTAGTGTCTAATCTGAAAGTAGACCACAATATATTGTGCTTTTGGAAGTTTCGTGAAACTTCTGCCGAAACCAAAAGCAGTTAATTTCAAAACATTGGGCAGTTAATAAAGAATTTGAGGGAAGCAGGGTGATTTGTCCTTTTTGTGCACACGAGGAAACTCGAGTAGTTGATAAAAGAGAAGGTTCAGACGGCAAAACAACGCGCAGACGTAGAGAATGTCAAAAATGCACTCGCAGGTTCACTACTTTCGAGAGGGTCGAGACACTCGATCTTTTAGTTGTCAAAAAAGACAACAGGAGAGAAATATTCGACAGAGTAAAACTGAGAAGCGGCATAATTAAAGCTTGCGAGAAAAGACCGGTTTCTGCGCAAGATATTGAAAAAATTATAGACGAGATTGAAGGAGAACTTAGGAAAAATAATGCTCAAGAAGTTACTAGTAAGAAAATCGGCGAATTGGTTACGAAAAAACTTAAAAGGTTAGACGATATTGCTTATATCAGGTTTGCCAGTGTTTATAGGCAATTTGCAGACTTGTCTGATTTCGAAAAAGAGTTAGCCAAATTATCCAAGGGTTTTAGAAAATGATAAAAAAGTTAAAAAAAATAAGACAAAAAATAACAAGGGATGACGTCAGAAAAATAGGACGAAAAATCCCCTTATCGCCTAAAGATCTTTTTGAGCCTACACTCTCCGATAATGCTGTCTATATCGCCAAGACTCGTTATGCATTCAGAAACGAAAAAGGGGAACCCGTGGAAACCCCCAAAGAAATGTTTTGGAGAATTGCCTATTATATCGGTACCGCAGATCGTCTCTACTCGCCTCGCGAAGAGGGCCAAGACGAAAAAACCCACAAAAAAACCGCCAAAGAGTTTTACGAGTTAATGGCTTCTCAAAGATTTATTCCCAATACTCCAACCCTAGTTAACTCTGGCAAGGTAGGCCAATCGCTTTCTGCTTGTTTTGTGCTGCCTGTTGAAGACGACATGGAATCGATCCTTAAAACTATGCGTGATATGGCTATGATTCACAAAATGGGTGGTGGCACCGGATTTTCTTTCTCTAGGCTTCGTCCTAAAGACGATATTATTGGAACCAGTAAAGGCAAATCCACCGGACCGGTTGCTTTCTTGCAGGCGTATAACGATGTGACGTCACAGATTCGTCAAGGAGGTGTAAGACGTGGTGCCAACATGGGCATTCTTCATTACACCCATCCTGACGTTCTGCGATTTGCAGTCCATAAAGTCGACGAATTTTCACTTACAAACTTTAATATTTCAGTTACTGTTACCGAGGATTTTATGGAAAAAGTCAAAAATGATGCAAAGTACGTTTACACTGAGAGTAATCGAAGTGTAGAAAGTGATAAAGAGTTCGACCAGGCTGTCGAAAATATTGTTGGCCAAATCAAAGAGGCGTATGCAATCCGTGATCTTGATCTCAAAAATGTCCGCGTGGAAGAAGGTGTTTCCAAACTCTACGAACTTTGCCGGTCAACTCACAAAGATGAAGGCTACGATCTTATAAACCCCAGAACGGGTGTGGTAACCGACCGACTCAATGCTAAGAAATTCTTTAATCTTTTAACAAGACTTGCCTGGCAATATGGAGATCCGGGCATGATTCTTATCGACCGCGTTAACAATTCCCGAGCTAACCCGACTCCCAACATCGGCCTGATTGAAGCGACCAATCCTTGTGCCGAACAGCCCTTACTGCCTTACGATGCTTGCACTTTAGGTTCTATTAATCTCTCAAAGTTCGTCGAAGGCACCGAAGGTGCCGAAGATCCCGGGCGAAGTCGAGGGATAGATGAAAGGGTCAATTGGCAAGATCTCAAAGCAGCCATTCATACCGCCATTCATTTCCTGGACAACGTGTTAGATATGAATGAGTATCCAGTTGAAGAAATTGCCGAAATGACCGCAAAAATCAGAAGAGTCGGCCTAGGAGTCATGGGTTGGGCAGATATGTTGGTTAAATTAGGTATTGGCTACGATGCCAAGGAGGGTTTTGATCTGGCAGAAAAGGTTATGCAGTTCGTCCAAAGGGAAGCAGACAACGCCAGTTGCGATCTTGCAAAGATCAGAGGAGTTTTTCCTGCATTTAAGGGATCGATTTATGACAAGCCTGCCCGTCGGAGCATTAGCGAAGGCGGGAAAGACGGTCTTCGCGTGCGGAATGCCGCCAGAACTACAATTGCTCCGACAGGAACGATCTCACTTCTGGCCGATTGTTCAAGCGGTATCGAGCCTCATTTTGCCCTGACTTATGCAAAAAACACAATCGAGGGAAAAAGACTTTTTAACACCAACCCTTATTTTATGAAAGCTTTAAAAACTGAAGGTTTAGAATCCGAAGAACTGCTTGCAAAAATCGAGGAAAACCACGGCTCCATTCAAAGTCTTGAAGATTTACCTGAAGACTTAAAGAAGATCTTTGTCGTGGCAGGAGATATTTCTCCCGATGATCATGTTCGCATGGCGGCTGCTTTTCAGAAATTCACAGACAACGGCATCTCCAAAACTATCAACTTTCCAAACGAGGCGACAGTCGAAGACGTAAGACAAGCTTATTGGCTAAGCTACGAACTTGGCTGCAACATGATCACGATTTACAGGGACGGATCACGCGTCAAGCAAGTTCTAGAAGTTAAAAAGGGTGAATCTTATTATGATCAACTTGCAGGTCACCGATCCCGAGAGAATTCGAGGGGTAAAACGTTCGACGAGGAAGGAAACGAAGTGCCGATTTTGCCCAGGAAAAAACCGACTCCCCAGGAAGCATGGGGGATGCGTGTTCGCAAAAAGGCAGACGTCGGCTATGTTTATACTTCCGTCTTTCGCGACGGGGAAGGCGATCCGGTTGAAGTTTTTGTAACCATCGGTAAAACCGGCGGCTATGTTGCCGGTGCCGCCGAAATCACGGGCCGACTGGCTTCTCGAGCACTTAAATACGGAGCAACGCTGGAAGAGGTTGCCTCAGATCTAGTTGGTATTTCCTGCGGTACTCCTTATGGGCTTGGTCCGGAAAGTGTCCTTTCGGCATTCGATGCCGTTGGAAAATCTCTTCTTGAAATTGCCAGAACCAAACAACTGCAACTTCCGGAAATTGAAGATCAGGCTGTTAAAGTTATGCCTCAAGACATGACAGGTAGCGCAAACGGTGCTTCAAACGGCCAGTCGAATGGTTACAGTAACGGTCACCCAAAGGCTAACGGGAAAACAATTCAGATGAAACTGAGTTCATCTTCAGAGCATTTTGATATCGGACAAAGTGCCGGTCTTGCAGTAGCTACCACAAATCCTGCTGCGCCGACTGCACCCTTTGATGAGGAGAAAGTAATCGAAAGCAAGTTTTCGATTTGTCCGGATTGCTCCAGCCCCGTAGTTTACATGGAAGGCTGCCGCCAATGCATCAACCCCACCTGCGGCTGGTCTAAGTGCAGCTAAAGCTTCTTGCAAAATAATTATCAAAACATTATAATTATAACAATATGCAGAGAGCAGTTTTACAGATCCCTATCAATAGTCAACTGAGACAGCAGGCTGAGAAGGCGGCAATGTCTCAAGGTTTTTCTTCACTACAGGAGATAGTAAGACTTTTTTTGACAAAGCTAGCCGAAAAGAGGATCGAATTAACTTTTCAGGAAACAGTTAGGCTTTCACCTCGAGTCATTAAGCGCTACGACAAAATGATTGAGGATATAGAAAAGGGTAAAGTAAAAACTAAAGCATTCAGTGATGTAGACTCCTTGATGAAACATCTTAACAAGTGAAGGTCGAACTGCATCCTGCTTTTAAGAAATCTTATAAAAAGCGCATTTTAAATAATCCAAAATTAGATACAAAGACCGCAAGCAGACTCAAACTTTTCCAAAAGAATCCTACGAACCCAATTTTGAATGACCACCAGCTAACAGGTAGCAAGAATAATTTTAGGTCATTTTCTGTAACCGGAGATATCCGTATTGTTTATATGCGCGTTTCCAAAAATCATGTAATCCTGCTAAATATTGGCACTCACAATCAGGTATATTAATTCTGCGGCTGGAGCAAGTGTGGTTAGACGAAGCTTTTTAAGACCTCAAAATCTTTTTCAAGTATTTTGCGACTGTTGGCACTGTAAAGCGCAACGGCAGGATGATAAAGCGGAACGATCAAGCATTGTCCAAAACCGGCTTTGGCATCAATTGCTTTGCCGCGCAGAACACTGATTGACTGACTAGCTTGGGGCAATCCGAATTTTTCCAATATATATTTTGTTGAGAATCTACCTAAAGTCGCAATAACTTTAGGTTTGATAATCTCAATCTGCTTTTGCAAAAACGGTCCGTAAAGCTCAATCTCCACTGGCAATGGATCGCGGTTATTCGGCGGTCTGTCCTTGACTACATTGGTTATGTAAACATCTTTACGTTTTAGGCCGATTGACTCGATCAGTTCGTCCAGAATTTTTCCGGCCGCTCCGCAAAAGGGCCTACCGGTTTTTGCTTCAGTCTCTCCCGGCGCCTCACCGATGAACATAATTTTGGCATTGTGGTTCCCTTCGCCAATTACCGGAAAATAATTATTCTTTTGTCGGTATTCATAAAGAGGGGAATTGACAAGATTAACTATCGCATCACGGATCTTGCGAAGTTTTTGGGTCCTGACATCATCCATCGCCGCTATTTGACAGTTCGCCCTTTCCAGATTGTTTCGGGAATATTTTCTAAATGGTTAACATAGCGAGCGACGACAAAGAACCAGTCGGAAAGCCTGTTTAAATAAATTTGGCAATTAAGATTTATCTTTTCTTCGTTTGCGACCGAAACTACTTCTCTTTCAGCTCTCCTTGCAATTGATCTTGCCAGATGAAGCTCGGCACCAACGGTATGACCGCCGGGTAAAATAAAATTTTGTAACGGCGAAAGCTTCTTCTCCCAAGCATCGATTTCCGCTTCAAGGCTTCTAATAAAACTTTTTGAAATCCTTGGCACTTTTACCTTGGTATCAAGCGGTGCCGAAAGATCCGCCCCAAGAACGAATAGCTCTCCCTGGACTCTAACCAAGCGCTTTAAGACGTCAGTTGGTGGATTTTGAGAAAGGACAACGCCGATTTGGCAGTTAAGCTCATCAACATGGCCGTAGGCCTTAATCCTTGCCGAACTCTTTTCAACACGCTTCCCGCCAAATAGGGAAGTGGTACCCCGGTCGCCAGTTTTGGTGTAAATTTTCATAGATTCAAGGTAAATATATCAGTTGAGGCCATCTTTAGACAAAAACTGCCATAAATTACTTCGAAAACTATCAATAATTATTTCCCAATTCTCTGCACCTTGACAGATGTTTTCTAGTGCCCACAGGTCGTCATTCGAAAGATTTTGCGCAGTTGAACTCAATGGATACATAATAGAATTTTTGTCTGCCACATGACCTATCCCAAGAGCATGTCCCATCTCATGGGCAGTAATCCTGACTAATTCCTCTTGGTTGTCGGCAAGATATATCTCGATGGTGTTTGTATCTGGTTTATATATGCCTCCCTCAGGTTTGTCGTGAAGTAACTTGTTGAATCTTGAAATTTGTCTATTCAAATTAATCACTTCCGAACTAAACTCTTGAAGTTTTCTGTTTAGCCTACCTGCCTCATCGTTCAATCTGTTTGCCTCGGCGGCAAGTTCATCCTGTTCCTTTACCAACCGTTCGTATATCCCAGGCGGTGCTCCTCCTTGACTGTCCCAATATTCTATCTGTGTATTTAGTTTCGCAGCCCGCTGCCTGAAGTCGCTAACCCTCGACTCAAAGTCTCTGCCTTCTTTTTCAACTGCGTTTTTATTTTGACTGGCACTTTCTTCAAGATTCTGAATTATAGACAGGCTTGATTGTCTCTCGTCGTAAACAAGATTGATGGAAAGCAAGGCAGTTTCGTCGAAAGTTAACAAGTTCCTTCCGGTGCTGTTCCAAATTGAAGCGGCTTGGTTGACCGAACCTAGGAATTCTTCCCGAGAATATCCGAATCTCTCATCAATGCTGCCGATTCTATAAGGTTGAGGCTCGTCGCACGGTGAGGTGGTTTTAGAAAGATATAGGGGATAGGAAAGCGAGATCCCCGCGACAATGAATATAAAAATCAAAATTAATCTACGCATAGATTTCAATTTTACAACACACCTGCTCCAACGTTCCAAATGCAGAAAATACTGGATTGACAAACCCTCCCCAGTAGGGTAGGATATTATATGTATATGCAAAAGGCTGTTAAATTAAATGCTTTAAAAAGACTCAAATCCGCACGGGGCCATTTGGACCACGTGATTAAGCAGGTAAACCAAGAAAAGTATTGCATCGATATTCTGCAGCAGTCAATGGCAGTCCAGTCCGCTCTCAGAGCTGTTGACAACGTTATCCTTAAAGGTCATCTGGAAGAACATGTATCTCACGCCATGCACGGAAAAAATCAGGCCAAGTCAATTCAGGAAGTGGTCGATGTTTTCGAAAAAGCAAGGAAGTGAGGTGATTTAAATGTTTGCCGACATGATGCGCTGGGGAACTGAATCCGGACAAAACTTATATGACAACCGGTATTTTGGCGGGCATCACCCGATGATGTGGGGATTTGGTAATAGTCCCAGTGTTTTTTGGTTTTTTGGAATTCTTTGGCTTGCCACCTGGATATTAATCATCATTGCTTTAATTGCATTCATCCGCTGGCTTTGGAAAAAAGGCGATAAAGTCAAATAAAAGGGGGTGAAAAGTATGAAAGTACAAGCATTTGCTAATGCCTTTGCAGTGTTTATTGCCATAGTTTATGCCATTTGCGCTCTTTGGATAATTACCGCCAGGGATAGCCTGATGACCCTTTTTGGCAGTTGGGCTCATGGGGTAGATTGGCAAAGTTTGCCGTATGCACCGGTGACGGCTACAAGTCTTATCGCAGGCTTTGTGACTGCAGTTCTGGCCGCCTGGATTGCAGGTTATCTGTTCGCTAGACTTTATAACCAATTTTCCAAAAAGTAAGACACAAATTTGGAAAAAATTAAATCGAGCCTTTTTTAAAGGGAAATCTTATGTCAGTCAAAAATTTAGAAAACAACAAATTGTATACATGTCCAATGCATCCAGAGAGACAATCCGATAAACCCGGGCGTTGCCCAGAATGCGGTATGGAATTAGTCAAAAGTCGGAAATCGGACACACTGCACACGGCACACGACACGGGAACCTTCTACACTTGCCCGATGGATCCGGAAATAACCTCAAAGGAACCGGGCACTTGTCCAAAATGCGGCATGGATTTAGTGCCATTAGCAAGGGAGCATGATCATGGAGAGCATTTGGGAATGGAGGAGGATTTTAAAAGAAGATTTTTTATTGCGCTCCCGCTGACCATGCTTGTTCTTGCTCTTTCACCAAAAATTCAACAATGGTTTAACTTCTCAGTTCCTAGTTTTCCTAAATATGACCTAGTTCTGTTTGCACTGACCTCGGTTATCGTTCTCTATTGTGGCTGGCCATTTTACAAAATGGCCAAAGGAGAACTTAGAAAGAAAAACCCGGCTATGATGACCTTAGTTTCCCTTGCAGTTTTAGCAGGGTATTTTTTTAGCATTGCCGCCACCTTTATTTTTAAAGGTGAATCACTTTACTGGGAGATTTCAACTTTAGTCTTGGCCTTTCTTTTCGGTCACTGGATGGAGATGAGAGCAGTTAGAGGTGCGACAGGCGCTTTAGCCGAACTTGCCAAACTAATTCCCCCTACAGCACACCTAATTAGGGGTAAAGAAATTGTAGATGTATCAACCAGTGAACTTAGAAAAGACGATATTGTCTTGATTCGTCCCGGCGAAAAGATCCCAATAGACGGCACTGTCACGGATGGTGAAAGCTCGGTCAATGAATCGATGGTTACTGGCGAATCCCGCCCAGTTTCTAAGCAGGAAAATGATGATGTAATCGGCGGTACTATTAATAACGACGGATCTTTAACCGTTAGAGTGACGAAAACAGGAGAAGATACGGCAATCTCTCAAATAATGGATCTTATAAGAGAAGCCCAAGGTACTAAACCTCAGGTACAAAGACTTGCAGACAGGGCAGCCGGATGGCTTACCTATACTGCCTTAATCGTCGGCACGTTCACTTTCCTGTTTTGGTTTTTTATAAATCCCCAAGGTGCAATATTTGCGGGCACTTTGGCGATAACCGTCATTGTCATTGCCTGCCCCCATGCTTTAGGTTTGGCCATTCCGACCGTTACTACTATAACCTCAACTCTGGCTGCCAAAAACGGTATTTTAATTAGGGATATGGCTGCTTTGGAAATTGCCCGCAAACTAAATTACGTTATTTTTGACAAAACCGGGACTTTGACAGAGGGAAAGTTCGGTGTAAGTAAAATACTGTCGTTTGGGTCAAAGACCGAGAAAGAGGTTTTAAGTCTGGCCGCATCGGTTGAAGTTCAGTCGCAGCATTCTATAGCCCAAGGAATAGTTAGAGCCGCTCAAAATCGAAGATTTAAATTGAATGCCATAAAGAACTTCAAATCTGTTCCCGGTAAAGGCGCTAAAGGCCAGATTGTGGGTCGGGAGATTCTGGTTGGCAATCAAACCTTTTTAAACGAGGAAGGGGTAGAAACCGAACAGTTTGAGAAAAAAATAACCGTCTCTGCCGATCAAACTTTCATCTGGGTGGCTCAAGATAAAAAGCCTATCGGAATTATTACTTTAGAAGATGTAATTCGTGAGGAATCAAAAAAGGTCATCAAAACACTGTCCGCAATGGGTATAAAAACCGCAATGTTAACGGGTGACAATGAGCAGATAGCCGCAACTGTTGCCAAGAAACTTGGGGTCGATACCTATTTTGCCCAGGTTCTACCGGAGGATAAGGTTAATAAAATCAAAAGGCTTCAGGAGGAAGGCAGTATTGTGGCTATGGTTGGCGACGGGGTTAATGACGCGGCTTCACTTACTCAGGCACACGTCGGTATTGCCATTGGAGCAGGCACCGATGTTGCGGTAGAATCTGCCGAAATCGTACTTGTTAAGGATAATCCACTGGATGTCGTCAAAGCCATAAAGCTTTCGCAAAAAACCAATACTAAAATGAAGCAGAACCTAGCGTGGGCTACCGGTTACAACGTTCTGGCAATTCCTCTGGCTGCTGGTGTTCTTTACTCCCTGGGTATTCTTCTTCGTCCTGAATGGGCGGCGCTTTTGATGAGCGCATCTTCGGTAATTGTGGTAATTAACGCATTGCTTTTAAAAAATGAAAATCTGGCAACTGGTTAAAAAACAAAAAACTGAAACTGATCCTGTATGTCTAATGAGGGTAAAAACGGAAAATGCAAAATTCTCGCAAGATTACAAAGGTAAGACTTACTATTTTTGCTCAGAAAATTGTCTCAAAGAATTCAAAGAAGAACCTGAAAAATATTAAACATGAAAGGAAAATAATGAGGAATTTATATCAGCAGGTCGCCTTGCGAGACTAAAGTCCTCGCAATGGCGCTCCTCTGATATAATTTTGGGCTTCGCTCAAAATTATGGAACTACTGGTTAGCGCATCATTTATAGCCGCTTTTTTTGCCGGAGTCGCCGCTCTATTTGCGCCTTGCTGTGTAACAGTTCTTTTGCCTACTTATCTGGCGTCCATTTTTAAACAACGGTCAACAATTTTTTTGATGACCTCTGTTTATTTTTTAGGCTTACTGGCTGTATTCATGCCCATCGGTCTTGGTGCTTCGGCAATCACGCAGGTATTCAGCTCGTATCACACCCTTATTTTTGCCTTAGGAGCCGTCTTTTTGGTAACACTGGGTCTTATACTTCTTATGGGAATTCAATTTTCTCTTGTCAGTCCGGTCCATCCGCAGCTTCGAAATTCGAGCTTAGGATCGGTCTTCGTTTTAGGAATTTTTTCTGGAATAGCCACAACTTGTTGTGCGCCGGTTCTTGCCGGTGTTTTAACTCTAGCCGCTCTTCCAGCCTCATTTCTCTTGGGCGGTGCTTACACCTTGGCTTATGTCTTAGGAATGGTGATTCCGCTGTTTGTCCTGAGTGCTCTTCTGGATAAAGGCAAGTTTACCGAAAAGTTCTTCGTCTTTCGAAAGACAGTCAGCTACTCGCTTTTGGGGAAAAAGATTCGCCTGACACTAGCTAATCTTTTCTCGGGCGCTATGTTTTTAGTGCTGGGAATGGTAATAATTTATCTTGCCGCAACCAATAATTTGGTAACCCACGCAACTTACCAAA